>JAEZLF010000190.1 GCA_023435925.1 Bacillota bacterium | reverse complement strand
GACCAATATCTGCTAAAGACCGGGTTGTTGGTTAATAGATAAAGAGCAATGTCAAGCTGGAAGGCGAATTTTGATGGTGGTACCGCCCTTTTCATTGTTTTCAGCCCAAATAGTCCCGCTGCATGCTTCAACGATTTCCCTGCAAATCGAGAGGCCAAGTCCTGCAACAGAGCGTCCTTTATCGGAGGTATAGAAGGGATCAAAGATCTTACCCAATTCCTCTTCAGAAATGCCTTTCCCATTATCTTCAACAGAAAATATCATTGAATCATCCTTCTTTGAGCAAAACACCTCTATAGAGGGAGTCAGTCGATCAAGGTGCTTCAGACTGTTACTTATAATGTTTCCAAAGACTCTCCTCATCTTCGAAATATCAATAAAAATCAGTTCCTTAGGACAGGTGACATTAACGGCAAAGGCAACTCCTCGTTCTGTCAATTCAGTTTCATAATCCGATTTCAAAATAGCACAGAACTTCTCGGCAGAAATCTTCTGTTGCTTTATTCCGTTTTGAATATGGAGATTCAAATAATCGTCAAATTCCTCCACCAGGTTATTAATTGATACAGCCTTGTTATAGATTATATTCACATAGCTGTCATGCTTGTCAGCAGGAAGAGAAGGCTTTTTCAACCGCTCAGCAAAGCCCATGATAGATGTAAGAGGTGTTTTTATATCGTGGGAAATGGAAGCAATAATCAACTGCTGCTTCTGTTTTTCTTTTTCGATGGCCTCCGTAAGAGTAACAAACCTGTTCTGCAGCAGCCCTATCTCATCTCTTCGCGAAACACTTTTAGGCTGAATTCCTTCCTTATATCTTTCCATGTTTCTTTGCAGAGCAACAATGGGCTTGACATAATCCAAGTAAATAGGAACTGCTGCCAATAAAAGAATTATGAGAATAATCACTACTTCCGTTAAAAAAACATCCCTACCCATACGATAAGCTGATATATGTATTAAAGGCATCGGTCTGGTGACCTTCAACAGATGAACACGATCATCAACATGAACCAGGCTCGATACACTACTCTCCACACTCACCCCCTTATCCCCTCCTGAATGAAAGACCACTGTTCCGTGTTCGTCACTTAACTGTATAATCAAGCCTTTTTCTCTGGAAACATTATTTAGTATTTCCTTGTAATCCACCCTATTGCTTATTTCTTTTGAAATGCTCTCGATTTCAGCCTGGAGCTGTTCTTGAATGCTGGCATTAAAGCTTGATATGTCTTTGGACAAAAACAGATTGTAGTACCCATACACAAGTAGGATATTTAATATAAACGCAAAGAGCACCAGCAGTGTAAGCTTGATTCTAATACTCATCTTCGCTGTCAGGATACTTGACGAGCTTGTATCCTACTCCCCATACTGTTTTAATATAACGGTTTTCCTTATCGATCTTATCCCTCAGATTTTTAATATTGACAGCCACTGTACCAATATCGGCAAAGTCGGTGCCCCATACCGAGCTAAAGATTTGTTCTTTTGATAGAACCTTTCCCGCATTAATAAATAGATAATGTAGTAGTTGAAACTCTCTTGTCGATAAATCCACAGGTTTTCCCTTTACTGTAACCTCATAGCTTTCTGAGTCTATATGGATGCTACCAATAGTCATAGCACTGTTTTTCTTCTGAATATTTCGTTTTTCACGCCGTAAATGGGCCTTCACTCTGGCAACTAGCTCTTCTGTCACAAAGGGCTTTGATATATAGTCATCTGCACCCATTTCAAACCCCAGCATAGTATCATATGTGCGGTTTTTGGCCGTTACAAATAGAATTGGGCACGCGACTGTATTTCTGATTTTTCTACAGATTTCAAGACCGTCTATATCCGGCAGCATAATGTCCAGCAGTATTAGGGAAATGTCAGGGTTGTCCTTGATTAAAGCAAGAGTGCCTTCACCGGTAAATGACACAAGACACTCATATCCTTCATCAGAAAGAGTATCCGATATCAGCAGCGCTATTTCCTTATCATCATCTACTATAAGAATTTTCTCCATGCGCCAGCACCTCCTAATCCAAATAAGGGCCGCCTATACCCGGTGGGAATACTCCCTCCCGACAGGTATGTCCCCGTCAACAACATCTCTCACTTGCTTGAAAAAAACACATCCACACTGTAGCCTGGTTTCAAATCTCCTTTGGGATCCTGTGGCTTAACCTCCACCTTTACTATCCTCTTTCCATCCTTTTCTACAGCGAGATTTGATATATGCGACACAACTCCGGGAATTAACAAACTGTTATCTGCTGTCGGTACGATATTAACAGCCTCACCCAATACCACATTTCTTATAAACTCCTCATCAACCTCTGCACTGACAACTATGGTATCTGCATCTATCAGCTGCAACACCCTTGTGGGCATATTCTGCACTCCAAGAATAGTACCGTTTATCACTCCAATGTTTTGCACAATACCATTATTAACACTGGACACTATGCTATTAGCATTCAAATAGTCTTTTGCACTTTTATTTTCCATAGTTTCAAGGTCGATCCGGGCAGCTTCAACACCGCTGTCTTGCTTTGCTGTGTTTGCAATGTTTGAGTTTGTTGTCTGATCAAGCTGGGCTTGTTTTGATTTAAGTAAAATATTCAGCTGGTCCAGCTCTGCCTTTAAGCCGCTTTTTGCCTTTTTTATATTACTCTCTACATCCAACACGGCTTTTTTCCTCTGATCCAATATACTAACGTATTGATCAAGGGTGCTTTTTGAGATGGAACCCGCTTCAAACAGCTCCTGATTGTCATTGACATCTGTTTGCGCATTCTCCAGTTCTTTTTTTGCCAGTACAAGTGAAGTCTGAAGAATTTCAACATCTGGATTGGTTCCATTATTTAATTCGTTAGTTTTTGTCTTTATATCCTTTTGAAGCTGAGCAATGTCAGCCAAAAGCGCGGATGTGTCAAGTTCCGTGTTCTTCATCCCGGCCTCTCCCGCTTTCAGCTGCTCCCGGAGCTTGGCCATCAGTCCAAGGTATTCCGAAATGTCCAGTGTCACTAGCTCCTGTCCCATGGAAACACGGTCTCCCTCCTTGACCTTGACCTGTGTGACTGAGGATGGAAAATCGATATTTATATCATAAATCTTCTCGTATCTCACCTCGCCCCAGGCAATAATGCCTTCAGGCCGCTCCACTTCCGTCGAATAAACCGGTTCAAGGCTCTTGGCTTTCTCTGCATTAATCACATTATATCTGATTATGCCTGCAGCTACAAGTATAACAAGCAGTACGGCTCCGGCCAGAATCCATTTTTTATATCTGATTAGCTTTTCCTTCATGATGATACCTCCAATTTTTCTATTCGACACTTTTCAGTGACTCAAGCATATCAATATTTTTCATTTTCTGTGCAGCTATATTATTTATGATCAGGGCAAAAGTCAGAGTTATAGCTCCCGATAAAACAACAGTCTGCAATGAAATACGACTCACCAGATCCATCTGATCATCAAGTCCTTTTGAGATGATATCCGCAATTACCTTCCCCACAGGTATTCCAAAAACCGACCCTATGGCCACAGATAGGATGTTTTCTGTCAACACAAGAGAGCGGGTCTCCTTTTGATAAAACCCCAGAACCCTTAGTGTCGTAAGATCCCTGATACGCTCTGAGAAATTCAGCATACTGCTGTTATAAAGTACAACAAATGCCAGTATTCCTCCCATAAATATCAGCAGTATCGCAGCAATATAAACGACCTTTGTGCTTGATTTCACATCCGCCATCTGACTAGCCCTGTCTACATATTCGTCTACATAACCACTTTCTAAAAAGGCCTTGTCAGGCCCATTATTCCACTTTACAAGTATCGCCGTGGGCTTGAAGGTCTCTCCTATAGAGGTATAGTATTTATCCGTCATAAATAGCCCTTGCCCTATTGCCATATACACAATCTGCCTTACAGGCGTCTTAACGTAGCTGCCATCGGTACGCTTGAGCGCGATAGTATCTCCCACCTTGATCCCTAATGTTTCGGCAAGCTTTCTCGTCACTGAAATGCCGTCTTCAGGAAGCTGCACCAGGTTACCATCCACATCAGTTAGGTGAACCAGGGTGCTCTCCCGGGGAAAAACAGAAAGCATCTTCATTGTCCTGCTTCCATCGGGGCTGACAATAGCTGCTGCCATCTCTGCCATTTGCACAACAGTACCATCAAGCATTCTGTTATGGATAAAACGGGAGTCGACTTTTTCATCCAATACTATTTTCTGGTCGTAGGTATACGTAATTTCATAAGTGTGCCCGGCGATCCCGTTTACCATGACAGTCAGTGTAAGTGCTGCCACGATAAGCCCAGTGCAGCCTGTGATCCCGATTATGCTCATGAACATTCGCATTTTATTTCTTAAAGTATTCCTGGCAATCAACTTTCTGCTAAATCTCATCTTGCTCCACAGCTTAGGCAGACTTTCCAGAAATATATGCTTACCTTCTTTTGGTGGTTTGTCCCTCAGGAGCATAGATGGCGAGTCCTTTAGCAGCCTAAGGCAAGCGTATAGTGAAACTCCTCCTGTGCAAGATAGAATTAGTATCAGACTAAAAATAAAGTTTGTATAGTTGATTTGGATTCGGTCGTCAGCCAAAGTCAGCTTAAGCCACGGAATCAATACTCTTCCAAACATGTTTGGTCCTAGCACCAGACCGATAAAAGCCCCCAGCAGCCCCATATATACGCCATATGACGTATAATGCCATAGGATCCTCCCCTTGGTATAACCCAGAGCTTTTAGTATTCCTATCTGACCTCTCTGGTTCTCAACCAGCCTTATCATTGTACTTAGCGTTATCAACGCGGTTACCAGGAAAAACATCAGCGGGAATATGGCAGCAAGAGTCCTGAACTGTCTAATGTTTGATGCTACATTATTTGTGCTGCTATCTTCACCCTTTTTCACAACCCCTATAAGGCTATCACCCAGCGCCTTGTCGATACACGCTTCCGCAATATAGGCATCAGCTTCCGGCTTTAGCTTGACGCATATCTGGTTATATATTTTTTGTCCATATATGCTCTTTAGCATATCTTCATTTATGATGATGAAACCGTATTTTTGAGCATTGGGTATTATCGAAGTGGTACCCTTCACAGAATAGATATGTTCACTGCTCATGGCCAGCCCTTCTATCGTAAAGCTGACCCATTTATCATTTATCTTAATATCGATTACATCGTTTATTTTCAGTCCATGCTCCCTTGCAAAGTTAATGTCCAGAATCGCTCCACCACGACTTTTCAATCTGCCCTGTTGCAGTATTGGACGATCCAACAGGCTTCTCGGGGAAGTAGTATATATTTTAAGGGTCGGACGTCCATCCAGACCAGTCAATGCGTTGACCGAAAAGCGCCTTTCAACCATTTCGACACCCTCGGTTTTCGCTATGCTCCACAGTTGTTTTTCGCTGGGGTTTACAATATTCACCCACATATCTGATATGTTAGAGGCAGCATACATAATATCCGAGTGGTCATCTATAGTCTTCCACATGCTGTCAAGACCTGTAACAATCGTAACGGAGAGAACTGCCATGATAAAGATCGATATGAACTGAACCTTAGATTTTTTCATATCCCTGATGGATTTAGTAAAAAGAGAGCCTGTCACCATACAATTGCCTCTGCAGCCATCTGTTCATCATTGTACTCTATCCCATCAATCTTTCCGTCCTTCATATGGATAACAGTATCAGCCATTTTTGCAATCATGGCGTTGTGTGTAACGATAATGACTGTCTTTCCCATGCTATAAGCAGAATCGCATATGAGCCCGAGAACCTTTCGACCTGTAGCTGAATCCAGCGCACCTGTGGGTTCATCACACAGTACAATTTGCGGGTTTTTGGCCAATGCTCTTGCAATGGATACTCTTTGCTGTTCTCCCCCGGATATCTGGCTTGGAAAATTGTCCAGCCTGTTTTCCAGTCCCACCTTCATTAGCATTTCTTTAGAATCCAGCGGTTCGCTGCATATTTCCTTTGCCAGCTGCACATTTTCAAGCACGGTCAAATTCGGCACAAGATTGTAAAATTGAAATACAAAGCCTATCTTATTTCTTCTATATGTCGTAAGCTCGTGCTCAGTCATATCGGAAATTTCTTGCTTATCTACAATGATCCTGCCCTTTGTGGGCGAATCCATACCACCAAGCAAATTGAGGACAGTGGTTTTGCCTGCACCGCTCTGACCCAGCACCACATTGACAGTGCCCTTCCTTATGCCAAAGCTGATGCCATCCACCGCTTTGATTGTATGTCCACCCACATGATATTCTCTTTCAACATTCTCAAAAGTAATGAAGTCCATTGATTTTCTCCCTCTATTAGCACAGGCAAAGCTATGCAGCTCACTCTGCCTGATTACCCATTTGAAATTATAGCTTGAAAATATTAATTGGTAAGAGGGAATTTATTAAGAAATATTATGAAGGCCAAATCTTTTTGCTATTTTATCTGAGTGGCACCCTATATATCTGTCAATGATTTCTTCTTTCTAGTTCGTTATTATAATATGTGATTTTTTTATACAAGATAATCGTCAATGCTATACTTATGCAAGCCCACAGGCGTTTTCCGCTTGTGGGCTTGCTTTATCCGTACTCCGTTTGCTTTTCATTCCTATGGCACTGTGACATCGAAGCTACTTCGTAATTTATCTGTGTCTCAGAAGACGCTAACCTCTAAAGGTCGGTGAATGAAGGCGAGTTAATTTACTTACTTCAAACCGCCGAATTTATCTATTGGCCAAAACCGAAATATTGCTTTTCCTTCCATCTGACTTCGCTCTATAAATCCAAAGCTCCTGCTATCACGGCTGACCTCTCTGTTGTCACCAAAAACAAGGTATTTCTCCGGTGGCACGGTAACCGGGAATGTCATATCTCTTAGAAACGTCTGGCCCTTGGCATAAGGCTCTTCAAGAAGCTTTCCATTGAGATAAACCTGTCCGTCACGTATATCGACTTCATCTTCGGGTATTCCTATGACTCTCTTCACAAGCCGTTTGTTCGTTTTTTCTTCAACCGGTTTGAAAATTTCAGAGACATCTCTTAAAAAAATTTTTATTCTGTCCAAATAATTGGTTGGATACTCAGATTCAATAAAGACTACAATATCTCCGTTTTTAGGATCACTTAACAAATAGCTCAGCTTTTCTACAAATAAATGCTGTCCCTCAACAAGGGTATCCTGCATGGATGTCTGTCTTACCTGAGTTGTCGCAAAGATTGCAGTATTCAAAAACATAACCAGAACAAATGCTGTTACGAATATAACAACCCATTCCCATATCTCCCGAAGAATCCTTTTTCCAACTGTCATCTTAATTATCTGATTCGTCTTCACACTCTTCACAGCCTTCACAATCACATGTCCATTCGATTTCTATTTGCTTATGGCAATGTGGACACAGAACAGCGTCTTTATTAATAAAGGCTTCTTCCAATATAATGCTCTCGCCGCAATGAGGGCAGTCAAACTCAGTTACAGAGTCCTCATCATCATCGTCATCGTCATCCTCATCCTCGTCGTCATCATCGTCTTCACATTCTTCGCAATCACAATCACAATCACAGTCTTCATCAAAAATCATTCTTTCGATATCTGCAAGATCTTCATCCATTTCATCGATTTGTTCACTCAGTTGTTCCTGAACTTCTTCCACATCATCTACAGAAATCGCTACATCCTCAAGTACATCAATGATGGCTTTCAACAGCTTACCCTCATTCGTAGAATCACTGATCTGCATTCCTTCTGCAAGACCCTTCAAATAAGCTACTTTTTCTTTTAAATAATTCATCATAATCCTCCAATTTTTCGCAATGCATATTTTGGCTTCCAACACATATCCGTAATATAGTAATATACCCGTCAAAAAAGAAATTTATCCGGTACAAAAGCTGTGTTTAAGCCCTTTCCAAATACTCCCCGGTCCTGGTATCGATACGGATCACATCACCCTGATTAACAAAAAGAGGCACCTTGACAATCGCACCTGTTTCAAGGGTCGCAGGCTTTGTAGCACCTGTAGCAGTATCACCTTTAAATCCGGGCTCAGTTTCAATTATTTCCAGCTCTACAAACGTTGGGGGCTCAATTCCGAATACATTTCCCTTGTGTGAAAGTATCTTAATTGTCATATTTTCCTTGACAAATTTAAAGGTATCCCCAATGGTTTCCTTGCTGATGGGTATCTGTTCATACGTTTCAGTATCCATGAAATAAAACAGATCGCCGTCATTATAGAGATACTGCATGTCTTTCCTTTCAATATGAGCCTTCGGCATTTTATCAGAAGGGTTGAAAGTCCTCTCAACAGTTGCACCGGTAATAATATTTTTCATCTTTGTTCTGACAAATGCAGCACCCTTTCCGGGCTTGACATGCTGAAACTCGACCACCTGAAATATTTGTCCGTCAAGTTCGAATGTTGCTCCATTTCTAAAATCGCCTGCTGTTATCATAAAATAATCCCTCCGTCTATTCTCGTAAATTTCTTTTGTTAAACTATGTTGAAGAGTAACTGCAATTTATCTTAAATATTACCTAAATAATATTAAAGTAAAACAACGGGTATTTCAAGAAAAACTTTCAAAATATAGCGTTTTAATGCGCTCCCGCCAACTTCGCTCTATAAGAGGGAAGCTGCTCTAAGGGCTACAATATAACTATTTGCGCCGAATCCGCTTATCTGTCCCATACATACAGGTGCAATCACCGATTTGCTTCTGAATTCCTCTCTGGCATGTATATTAGAAAGATGAACCTCAATACATGGTAGTTCTACAGCTTTTACAGCATCCCGGATTGCAATACTGTAATGGGTATAAGCGCCGGGATTAATGATCAGGACATTGTATTTCCCACGTGATTCGTGAATTTTATCGATTATTTCTCCCTCATGATTGGTTTGAATGAAATCAACATCCATTCCCAAGAGCTGAGCTTCATTATTTACGGCAACAGCAATATCTGAAAGAGTTGCTGCGCCATACACCTCCTTCTCACGGGTACCAAGCAGATT
>JAEZLF010000147.1 GCA_023435925.1 Bacillota bacterium | reverse complement strand
TTAGCATTCCTGTTACAAATGTTATTGGTACCAGAAACACGAAGTGTGATATTGTTGAAGAAAGAGGTGTACATGCTGTAATGTATAATGCGATATTTGTGATTGTTGACAAGGGTAAGGCTGAAGATGCCATTGAAGCGGCAGCAAAAGCAGGCTCCAGAGGCGGAACGATCATTAATGCAAGAGGCGCAGGAGTTCATGAAACCAGTAAGCTATTCTCAATGGATATAGAACCTGAGAAAGAAATTGTGTTAATATTGTCTGAGGAGAAGCATACAGATGCAATTGTATCTTCGATCAGAACGGATTTGCGGATGGATGAGCCTGGGAATGGTATCATTTTCGTGCAGGATGTAAACAAAACTTATGGGCTGTACTGATTATTGGTGTAGTAAAAATGCCAAATAGCCAAATATTATAACATAGTTAGAACGATAGACACTTCCAGATCCACGGACGATCTGGCCAGGGGAGGATCCTGCATGTAACGCAGGCATCCCCTGGTGAATAGTGCGAAGTAAATGACAGACATAGTAAATGTCAGACATGGCTCATTTCAAAGATCGCGCTCCTTAGCGACTACAGATCCTCCATGAGCTTTATGCTTTCCAGAGCAGGGCCTTCAATAATATCTCCCGTATAAGAGAATCTTGAACCATGACATGGACAATCCCAAGATAATTCTGCAGAGTTCCACTTGAGTTCGCAGCCTATGTGGGTACAAGTTGTACTGACAAAGTGGTTATTACCATCCAGATCCTTATAGACGCCCACCTTATGTCCACCCACTTCAGTGATTGCAGCCTCGCCCTTCGCAACTTGAATCGTTTCTTTAGGGATATTCAGCTTGCCTGAAATATAGTTCTTGGCCACATCTGCATTTTCCATCACAAAATTCTTTGCAGATGCCAACGGAGTAAATCTGGACGGATCATAAACAGGTGCCCACGGATTGTCACCTTTTATAATAAGATCCGCAATAATTCTTGCAGCTGCTGTACCGTTGCTCATGCCCCATTTTGCAAAACCTGTAGCTAAATAGATTCTGTTTCTGCCGGATGTCAGATGCCCTATAATGGGTATTTCGTCCATTGAAGTATAGTCCTGTGCCGACCAGCGATAAGGTATGTCAATAACATCAAAGTTGGATTGGACAAATTGGCGTATCGCCTCATAATGGTTGTGCATATCAGTACCATGGCCTGTTTTATGGTGCTCACCCCCGGCGATTAAAAGCTCCCCATCTCCATCAGGGCAGGAACGCAGTGTCCGTCCGGGGTCTTCAGCGGTAATATACATTCCATCCGGTGCAGAGCCGTTTATTTTTACTCCCATAAGATAAGAGCGCTCAGGATAAATTCTGGAAAAATATAAGCCTGGAAGGTCATAGAAGGGATAATGGGAGGCAAGTACAACGCTCGTAGCTCTAATATCTGCTCCGTTGTCAATTACTACGGTATGAGGCTCTCCTTCAAGAAATTTGACGGCGCGGGATTGTTCAAAGATTTGGCAATCATCTCCAACAATTGCAGCGGCTAAAGCCAGCAGATATTTTCTTGGATGAAACTGGGCTTGATTAGCAAATCGCATAGCACCTTTTATTTTGAAAGGCAGCTTCAGCGTATCCATGTATTCTGCGGGTAACCCAAGACTTTGAGCCGCTTTTACTTCATCTTCTATTTTGCTGATATACGTTTCATCCTGGGTATAAACATAAGCAGCCAGTCGTTTAAAGTCACACTGGATATTATTTTGTTGGATTATTTCCTCAACCATATCAATCGCTGCCTGGTTCGCATCGGCATATTGCTTCGCTTTTTCCTCACCAGATTTACGAAGCAGCCTGTCGTATATCAATTCATGCTGTGAGGTAATCTTAGCTGTGGTATGGCCGGACACACCTTTTGCGATACGGTTTGCTTCAACAATGGCGACCCGGACACCTTCCTGCTTTAACAGATAGGCTGTTGTCAAACCGGTGATTCCGCCGCCGATAATAGCAACGTCAACCTCTATATTATGATCGATCCGGGGGTAGTCGGTATCTTCTGTAGAAGCGATCCAATATGAAATGGGTACGTCACGAAGATTATTCTCATTAATCATTTCTTCACCTCTTATTTAGCTGACAATTGCACAAAGTCTTTATTCTGTACAACATTCTACTGAGTATCATTCGCTAAATAAGTGGTTTTATGCAATAGAAGTTGTTTTACGCAATATCGGCATCGGTAGCTTGTTTTTTGTTTCGAAGAAATAAAAACAGGACAAAAATTACAATCGCTCCAATAGCAAAGCACAATGCAATATTTCTGTACGTGGATATAAAAGATACAATACTTTGCAAATTATTGCCCACAACCCTGCCGCCGAGGAACAGGATAATATCATGAACCAATGTGGCCATCATGATGCCTATCAATGCATTACGCCGTTTATATTTTATGACTCCGCTGAAAAAGACAAGCGGAAGATACATGCCAGGTATATAGATAGCTGTCAGATAGATAAGGAAGCCATATTTTTGAATCCAGCCCTTAATTTTGGCATTGTTCTTTTCGGATAAATACTTCGAAACAAACGGGTACTGCAGCAAAGCTACTCCTTTTCTGGAGCCTAGTTCATATAAAAGAAAGTTGGCAGATATTATGGAAAGCCAATAAGCGAAAAAATGTGTTAAACTTAGCAGTAACGGCTTTTCTGATTGGATACAACCATTCAACACCAAGATAACTTCACCGGGATATGGGGGAAAAATTACTTGAATCCATCCGGAAATATATGTGAACATGTATATGCACCATTGTGGATAACCATTAATTTGTTGCATTAAGTTATAAATGTAATTTTCCAATTGACTGAATCTCCTTTGTTAACATAAAGTTGCAGCTATGTAATTACCGCCTACTGATTATCATATACAAGGATTATTAAGAACAATTTATGATTTCCTTAAGATTTCCTTACAACCATTTTTGATGATATCTCATAGATACTCTGCTGCGACTAAAAAGGCAAAAAAATCACAAACCGATCCTGTGCTGTAGCCAATAAAAAGTAAACGATTATTGGATTTACAGATCGGGCTATTTTAACTCTATCAACAATAATAATCGGACTACATTTTTTCAGGAAAGAACAATAACCTCTCTCTGATTATGCGATATTGCTGTCATTGCTGATACTGTCCAATTCCTTTCTGATTGTATTGATAGCACCATAAACATATACCGAGGCGATTAAATAAAATAATAACCATAGGAATGGAATAGCCACAGGCATTAAGCTCAGGAATGTGCAAAGTAATAAAGGCATTGTCACTGCGTAGCTGCTGATCTTGAAAATACTGCGGTAGCTGAGATTCGTTCTTTTAGCGGAATTCAAAATAAGTCCGATAAGACTGACGAATAGGACACTGATAAATTTGCCGCAAATGAAGAAGATTCCCATGAGGACAAACATAAAAATACCTACTGGTTTCATAAACGGCAGAGACTGTTTGATATCATCCCTTGACATTTCAAATCCCTGAAACGCTGACAAACTAGTAACTGTCTTATCAACATAGTTTTTCTGAATGATTTTGTCACTGGTGATTAAAATAACGGTATCATATTTATCTAGAATAGCATCCTCCGCATTTGGTGAGGTGTCTATTACGATCGATGCGCCGGAGTCTTCAATAATAATGGGCATGTCACCGTTGATTTCCAGCTTACCGTTACTAAACCTGAAGTCGGGAATGGTAGTATCAAAATTGGCGATCAGGCTATCCATTGCTTTACTGTAAGTATTATATGCCGGTATATGGATTGCCGCGCTTATAACCAATGTTATAACCAGCAGATAAGCTATTGCTGCTCCTGTTCGTTGCCGCAGGAAGTACCTGTATTTGGCGAAACTTGTGATACTATAAAAAATTTTTTGGAAAAATCCCATGCCTGGTTCTTTCATAAAGTCCTCCCTTAATAAATGCTCATTCATATTATACGTAAAAGTGTACATGAAGTCTCATTAATTTGTGAAGCCGAATAAACCTCACAAACGTTCCATCCTCAATTATATCATGAATTTGGAATATGGGGGACGTTTCTCAACTTTCATTTTTTCGAAAAGAACCCTGTAAAAAAACCTATGTAGTTTACGAAAATAATCAACGAACAAAAGTTGAGTATCGAAAGTTGAGAACTGTCCCCTACCTTCTCCTGCCTTCTACAATTGATAAATCTTTCCTGAGCGGGTATAATAGTAGAGAACTGTCCCCTATAACGAAAGTTGAGAACTGTCCCTATAAGGAGAGCAAAATGGCGAAGATGCAGTTGATAGCTACTACGACTTTTGGAATTGAAGCGGTAGTAGCAAGAGAATTGAATTGGCTGGGATATACAGACCAGCAGGTAGAGAATGGAAGGGTTACCTTTGCGGGTGATGAGGCTGCTATATGCAGAGCAAATATATGGCTTCGCTCAGCAGAACGCATTTTGATAAAGGTGGGGGAATTTCAGGCACTGACCTTTGATGAGCTTTTTGAGGGCACAAAGGCTTTACCCTGGGATGAATGGCTGCCTGAAAATGCCGAATTTCCCGTGGACGGCAGGTCGGTCAATTCAAAGCTTTCCAGCGTTCCTGACTGCCAGGCAATTGTTAAAAAAGCAATTGTTGAGAAGCTTAAATTACGATATAAAAAACAGTGGTTCGAAGAAGACGG
This sequence comes from Bacillota bacterium, assembly GCA_023435925.1. GTDB lineage: Bacteria > Bacillota > Clostridia > Acetivibrionales > DTU013 > JAEZLF01. The sequence goes on along the minus strand of JAEZLF010000147.1, from coordinate 1,100 downwards.
CCCTATGTACAGAGTTGAAGTCGGGCTGCTGAAGGATATTGCTACACTTACTATTGATACAACAGGTGCTGGCCTTCATAAACGCGGCTACAGAACCCTTACAACGGGTGCACCTCTGAAAGAGACCATGGCAGCGGCCATGCTCATGATCAGCAGGTGGAAGCCGGACAGAGTCTTGATTGACCCATTCTGTGGTTCGGGCACAATACCGATTGAAGCAGCACTTATTGCGGGTAATATTGCACCGGGAGCCAAGCGAAGCTTTACTGCCGAAACGTGGCATCAAACTCCGGGATTGCTTTGGACAAAGGCGAGAGAAGAAGCAGCCGACAAGGAAAAAAGGTTGCCGGATCTCAGAATTCAAGGTTCTGATATTGATGAGGAAGCAATCAGTATTGCCAGGTACCATGCAACTCAGGCCGGTGTATCCCAGCACATTCATTTTCAGAGAATGCCGGTCTCTGATATCAGTTCACGGTATAAGTATGGCTTTATTATCTGCAATCCGCCCTATGGTGAGAGACTGGGCGAAATGCCGGAGGTTGAAAGACTGTATAAGGAACTTGGAAAAATATTTAAGGACTTTGACACATGGTCATTTTATGTAATTACTTCCCATCTTGGATTTGAAGCTCTGATAGGTCGTAAGGCCGATAAAAAACGTAAGCTTTTTAACGGAAGAATCCAATGCAACTATTATCAGTTTTATGGTCCGCCGCCACCAAGACCGAAATTTTCCAGCATAACGCTGCAAACATAGTAATACTGTGTAAATTAAAAGTGTTTGACGAATCATACAGCCATATAATAATATAGAACTAATGTATGGTTGTTTTGTTAATAATTATTGAAGATGTGTTCATGTTGCAGAACGGTAGGAAGGAAAACGGATATGCTTTTAAAGGTTAGAAAATCGCAAACCCACGGATGTGTGAATATCCCGGGCTCTAAGTCCCATACCATCAGAGCTCTTTTTTTGGCAAGCCTTGCAAACGGGAGATCTACTATTACAAATCCGCTTATTTCTGAGGATGCCTTGTCCGCAATAGCGGTATGCCGGGCTTTTGGTGCCGGTATTGAGAACCTTGGTGACAGGTTCA
>JAEZLF010000106.1 GCA_023435925.1 Bacillota bacterium | reverse complement strand
ACAGCGCCTTTTCTCCCGTAGCAACAATGGCATATGCCTTCTTTGCTCTTTCATAGAAAGCAAACCGCTCCATGTTTTCAAATTTGTTATTAACAGGCTCATGCTTCTTCACGATGTCTTTATAAACGTCCCAAATAGGCGTTTCCACCTTGTCTCCGGGAACTACCTGCATTAACACGGCAGGAGCCTCCACATACGGATCAAGGGGGAAGAATTTCAGTATAGCGTCCAGAATCTCAGGGACATTATGTCCGTCACACCTTACTAGTCTTTGAGCGTACGCTGCTGCCGGGAAATTTCCGTCAGAGAAGACAATCTCATCTCCGTGACCCATTTCCATCAGAATTTTCAGAAGCTCAGGGGGAATAATTGCCGGAATACCTTTTAACATAGCACATTCATCCTTTCAAGATTAATTTAACGTTTCTATCGAAGCGTACCGTTGATTTTGTTAACTGCTCGCCCATACACCTCAGCAATTTGAATATTACATGGGAGCATAATTTCATTTTTTCATTGTTTGCAACCGTAAAGATACTCATCGATACAGTTCACGACTCTGTCCTTGATCAGGCTCACCGGATCGTTATCAAGCTGCCTGTTTCTTACCTTGGTGTACTGAATCGGCATATACTGGCTTAACAATGTAAGCGGGATTTTTACGGTATTCATGTTGCGGAGCATTTTACCGACGGCTTCCTTCACCTCGGGAACAGGCAAATAGTATCTGCACCTGTCAGATAGACTATACTTTCTGGCCAGCCTCAGCTTATCCTCATTGCCATGATAATGCTTCTTCCAATTATCAGGGTTTCTCAGCATCATTTCCTCCAGCACATCAATAAATCCGGAAGGCTGACAACTATCTGTATTCCTGAAAAGCTCATTCTCTATCATTGCCATTGCAAAGAGTGCCTCCCTGAGAGCAAAGGTCAGCGCAGGCCCCACCTTAAGAATTGCTATGCCGTCCTCAACCATTTCTCGAAAAGCCTCAGGCGTTTGATAATCGGTCGAATGGCCCTCAAATACAAGATTGGGATATTTTTTAAGCGCTTCACAAAGCTCCCTGGCCGCCTGTCTGTCGTATTCGTGGATACTTTCGTCTCCAAACTCTACTCCCGGCTGAACCACAACCGCAATCACATGTTCCCATGCATTTTCCAGCTGATGTCTGACAAACGCTTCCCTGAAGACGCTGACGGTCTCTTCAAAGTCTTCCGTTTTTGTTACCTGTACCCCTTCCTCTTCCTCCTGGCTGCCTCCCGGAACCGGCACCTCACTTCCGACAACATACACCGGGTGCAGCGCATCCGGATCTATTGCCTTTAGCTCCTCATAAGCCGCTTCGGCAACCTCTGCCAGAACAGCACCTCTCTCTGCGATAATTTTCGTATCCAGCTTTTCCTTCGGGTTATCATCGCCAAGATGCATACTGGTATCGATATGGATCTTTGTAAAGCCGGCCAGCACAAATTGACGGATTAGCTCCCTGGATTCCTCCATTGCCCTGTCTGCCGGCAAGCTCTTCCATGTAAGAGGTCCAAGGTGGTCGCCCCCCAGTATGATCTTATCCTTCGGAAAACCTGTTTTATCGGCCAGTGAATAGACAAAATCCCTGTAATCAGCCGGTTTCATTCCGGTATATCCGCCATATTGGTTGACCTGATTTGCAGTCGCTTCGATCAGAACCACCTCATTGTCCTTCATCGACCTTTCCATGACTGCTTCAATGACAAGATCACTTGCGGTGCAGGCAGAGTAAATCCCCACCGGAACACCTTTCTTCTGTTGCACTACTATATTTTTTATCGGATGCAGCTTCTGCATACTGCTCAACCTTCTTTCCATATATTTGCCTGCTTTGTTATGCATTAACCAACAGAATTTTTCCCTTTACCGTCCCGGGTGTTTTAAACATGTCAAATGCTTCAGCCGCTTTTGACATGGGAAGCTTCTTAAAGATAAAGCTCTCATCGAATTTTAATGCACCGGAAGAAAAATAATACGCGGTGTCCTTCCATTCACTGCCCGGAAACGGAGCACTATAAGACATCCACGAGCCTGTCAGTCTGAATTCCTTCCTGTTCATGTTTTCAAAAAGTCTCGGCGTGAACGTAAGATCCCTTGTAGGCGTTCCAATAAAGCATACACTTGCTTTGTTTCCGGCAAGTTCAAATGCCAGCTTTTCCGTTACGTCTACACCTGCCGTTTCATATACAAAACCAAATCCTTTTCCGTTGGTAAGCTCCATTGCTTTCTCTTTAAAATCCGGCTCCAGGGTATTGATCGTAATATCCGCTCCCAGCTTTTCGGCAAGTGCCAGTCTGTCATTGTCAATATCAAATACAAAGACCCTCTTCGCACCGAATATCCTTGCCCATTGCGCTGTGAAAAGACCTATGGTTCCGCCGCCAAGAATAGCAACATCCTCTCCCCCGCGGTAATCGGCACATCGTAAGCCATGAAGCGCTACGGTGGATGGTTCAAAGAATGCGCCCTGCTCAAAGCTTACATTGCTGTCAAATTTTACGGCATTTCTTTCCGGCATTTTTACATACTCTGCAAAGCTGCCCTGCTCTCTTGAACCAATGAAGCTATAAAACTTACATAATGCGTAGTTGCCCCGCTGACAATCATCGCACTTCAGACAGGGTAAAAGCGGCGCACCTGAAACCCGGTCACCGGGCTTCAATGTTGCTACACCCTCCCCAATCTCAACAACCTCTCCTGAAAACTCATGGCCCAAAACAATGGGAAAATAGTGTGCCGTACCGGAATTGACCCTTGGAATATCAGAGCCGCAAATTCCCGTTGCCTTTACTTTTACCAGAACCTCACCAGCCTGCGCTACGGGGTTTGGATAATCCTCATATCTCAGATCGCCCTTCCCATATAGAACTGCTGCTTTCATGAACCATCACACCTCTCATTTCAATTTATACATGTTCTTTGACTTACCTTTTATGTTCCTAAATTAATCTTCTACATATTCTCTAATTAATAGAATTGATTTTCTGCATCGTACCTTTCAGCTTTTCATAAAGCTCAAGATAAATTTCATAATACTTCATATAAATACTGTGCGCCTTCATATCCGGTTCATGAACCCTTCCTACACGGATCGTCCGCGAAACGGCTTCGTCAAAGCTCTTATATTCGCCTGTGCCAACTCCGGCCAATATGGCTGCACCCAATGTCGTGGCTGTGTCGGATGCGGGCACATGAATAGCCGTACCGGTAACATCCGCCTTGATCTGAGTCCAAAGCCTGCTATTCGCTGCTCCTCCCATTGCATTGAGAACATCTGCCCGGACTCCGCTCTCCTGCGCCGTCTCCATATTGTGATATAGGGCATAGGCACAACCCTCCATTACCGAACGGATCATATGGGCTCTGGTTTTGTCATATCCAAGTCCGAAGAAAACTCCTTTGGCATTACTGTCCCATATGGGAGACCTTTCACCGGCCATATAGGGAAGAAATATCAAGCCTTCGGACCCATGCGGAATGGCCGCTGCTTCTTCATCCATTATTTTGAAGGCACTGACTCCTGTAAGCTTTTCTTGTGCATCCTCACTGGCGCCCAGCTGCTCCCTGAACCACTTAATACTGCCTCCGCCTCCCACCGTACCGCCTTGAAGGAGCCACAAATCAGGCACAACATGTGAACTTAAGATCAATTTGGGATGGGACAATGCTTTATCAACGCATATGCTCATTCCTCCGGCCTGTCCCCCCTGTTCCTGCGTTTGTCCGGTTTTGAATACACCGGCGCCAAGGGTGCCGCAGGCAGCATCCAGCCCTCCTGCCACTACCGGAGTTCCAGGCTTTAATCCTGTCAGTTCGGCAGCTTTAGCCGTCACCCCGCCAATTACCTGGTGTGATGGAAAAACATCAGGAAGCTTTTCTCTGGAAATACCCAGCTCTTCACACAGATCATCATCATATGTTCCCTTTTCCATATGAAACATGTGAAGTCCGTATCCCTGGGAAATATCCTGCGTCATGACCCCTGTCAGCCGGAATGCTATATAACTGTTGCTTTGTAGAAACTTGTAGGCATTTTTGTAGATCTCAGGTTTGTTTTCCATAAACCACAGAATCTTGGGTGTGGAGTAGGTTGGTTCCAAAGCGTTGCCACTGATGCTGAATATCCGGTCAAAGCCGATTCTGTCGGTAACCTTTTTACAAATATCCGCTGCCCTTGTATCCATCCATATCGGAGTGTTATAGAGCACGTTGCCCCCTTTATCTACCGGTATTGCCGACCAGCTCTGTCCATCCAGTCCGATACCGGCAATCTGATTCGCATCGATAGCATTATTCTGAAGAATATCTCTGATAGCCAGACATACCCCGTCCCACCACTCCAGCGGATTTTGTTCAACATAGCCCGGAGCCGGGTAATAAACCTGGTACTCGCTAGCAGACTGTGCCAGCACTTCACCGTCTAAGTTAAAAACAGCGGCCTTGCAGGCGGACGTCCCAATATCAATTCCCAATAAGAGCTTCTCCATACGTAATCTCCTTCTTGAAATACACCATTATATATCATTTCGCTTAGTTTCTTATAATTACCGCTAAACGTTTCACTGTAATGCAAAATACTTAATTGGAATCATTCTGCTATGTTGCATATATCGTAGCAGTCCCTGTAACGTAGCTGCCTCGCTGAAAATCACAAGGTCAGTTCCTTAACCGATTTGTTGATCTGCAATTCTGTTTTTAGCCTTAGCATGGAAGGGTAGTTGCTCATATCCCCCTTTAATCTCTTTAAAAGCAATTGTGCCGCTGCCTCACCTATTTGCTCCATGGGCTGTACAATAATCGATAGCGACGGTTTTACGATTTTTGCCATGTGAAGGTTGTCAAACCCGATAACAGATAGCTCTTCAGGTATTTTCACATCTCTGTCATGAATCGCCATAATTGCACCGATCGTCATTTCATAGTTCGTAACAAAAACAGCACTCGGATGCACTTCCAGGTCCATTAGTTCATTGAGCAGCCTGTACCCGCTATCGCTTTCATAATCTCCTTTCTTTATAAGGGTTTCATCTATTTTCATGGAGTAATCTTCATGTACTCTGATATAGCCTTTCAATCTCTCTTGTGCAGTAAAGATATAATCCGGCCCACATATGATTCCAATTCTTTTATGTCCGCTGACAATCAGGTGCTCGACAGCGTCATAAGCCGCGTTCATATTGTCCACCAGCACCGTATCACAACTTACTCCATCCAATGCCCTGTCTATTAACACAACCGGCACGCTTTCATCAAGAAGCCTTTGAACGCTTTGCTCATTGCTCCCTTGCGGAATTGTAATAATCCCGTCAACCTGTTTGTTTACCAAAAAGTCGAATTTTTCTTTCTCCAGCCGATCACTTTTTTTATAATCACAAATAATTGTGCTGTATCCGTTTTGTATCAGAACATTCTCAATATTTGAAACAATGCTTGTAAAGAAGATATTTTTGAAATCGGGTATGAGAACGCCAATTGTCATTGTTTTGTTTGTCTTCAGACCTCTGGCAATCTCATTCACTTTAAAGTTCAGCTTTTTAATCGCGTCCTCGATCAGCACCTTGTTTTGATCAAGAACGTTACCACCATTGATATATTTTGATATGGTCGCAATGGATAAACCCGTGTATTTTGCTACATCCTTCATTGTTGCCGCTATGTTAATCACCGCCATCGCAAAACGTTTAGCTCTCGAACTAATAATAACAAAAGGATACCCATCCGTCAATACAAATCTGCGTTTTTTGACAAGTGGTCTGCACCGTAATATAATGCAATTGAGTTATAGAGATATCAATAGTAAAGAAAGTGGTGACCGGGATGAAGGTAGGTATTGGGCAGGACAGCCATAGATTTGATTTTGAAGATCATGAGAAGCAGCTCGTGCTGGGTGGAATAATTTTTGAAGGGGAACCGCCGCTAAAAGGCAACAGTGATGCTGATGTCATCCTGCACTCTGTCACAAATGCTATCTCCGGCGTTACCTGTGTAAATATACTCGGCGAGATCAGCGATCATTTGTGTCTGAAGCAGGGCATCACCGATAGCAGCGTGTACCTGCGTGAAGCCTTGAAATATCTGAATGAACACAGAATTGTCCATCTTTCCATATCCATCGAATGTCTCAGACCAAAGATAACGCCAAGGATTCAAGAAATCCGGCAAAATCTGTCCGCTCTTCTGGATATTCCTGAGAACTGTATTGGCATAACAGCCACAACAGGAGAAGGCCTGACCCAATTTGGGCAAGGCCTTGGAATTCAGGTGTTGAGCATTATCACCGTGATTTGATCCAACTAACTTCTGAACAGGATCTTTTCCTTCTTGAAAAGCGAAGCGGCAAGCCACAGAGTAATGATTACAAATAGAATGGAAGTTACAAGAGCCAGCAGCAAATTGGTATAGTTGACCACACCGCCAAGGATCATTTTAAAAGCAGAAATGGTATTAAGCACGGGTAATACAAACATAAACGGCTGCAGATCTCCGGGCTGCATAAACATGGTTGCATAACCGGGCACCATTGCTATTATCATCAGGAAAGACAAATATGTCTGGGCTTCCTTATAAGATCTGGCGAAGGCACTGAGTGCAATCTGTATCCCTGAAAAGGTCATTCCGAGAGCAATCGTAATTGCCAGTGTCAGCACAACTGCCAGCGGTTGAACTTCAAACCCTGAAATCTGCGTACCGATGCCCATTGTTAGGGAGCTTGGGTTGATCATATATCCAATAGCCATCCCTGCTACGATTGCAACTACGCTAACAAAGGAAAACAGTGTCACCGCCAGATACTTTCCAAGCAATAGGGATCCTCTTCCGGGCATGGTCGTCAGAAGCGGTTCAAACGTATTTCGTTCCTTCTCCCCTGCCACCAGATCGGTTGCCGCAGGTATACCGCCAATAGAAACCAGCATTCCCACCATCATCGGCAGAAGCATCATTAGCACCATGTTATTACCCTGCCCGTTTACCGCAACATTGAGCCGTTCAATCTCAACAGGTTGAAGAATATCCTTGTCAATACCCAGTGCAGCAATTCTTTCACCGACAACTTCAGCTTCAAACGCCTTGATTGCATCGGAGATGATATCAACACCCGCCTGCGACTTTGTCTTGGAGTCATCATACTGAATGGTTATTTTGAAGGGTATACCTTTTTCTAGCTTTTCTTCATAGCCGCTTTCAAAATCTACAATACATCTGATCTTCTCATTTTTAAGCGCTTCAGCCGGATCTCCCTCCTCAAAAAGTTTGAGGTTGGGGTTGTTCTTTATCAATCTCTCTTCCACCAGCTGTTTGATCTCCGGTGTGTTAGAAGCCGGAGAAAGTGCCATAATCACATTTTCATTCAAATCCCTGGTGAATTTCTCTACACTGCCGCCCATCACGATGTTGAGCAACGGAATGAGCAGCATTGGTACCAATATACTGCTGATAATGGTTCGTTTATCACGAGTCAAATCTTTAACTTCTTTTTTGAAAACAATCCAAATATGTCTGAGTTTCATTTTGCACCCGCCAATCTGATAAAAATATCCTCCAGGTCATCATCGCCATATTTTCCTTTTAGCTCTTCTATCGAGCCGGTTTCAACCAGCTTACCCTTGTGAATGATGCCGATCCGGTCACACAACTTTTCAACTTCCTTCATGGAATGACTCGAAAAAATGATTGTTTTTCCTTCAGATTTGCAGCCTGTGATAAACTCCTGAACTTCTCTTGCAGCTCCGACGTCAAGGCCTGAGGTTGGCTCATCAAAAAGCATCACATCGGGGTTATGTATAATGGAGCGGGCAAAAGCCACCTTCTGCTTCATTCCCTTAGAAAGCTTTGCAGCTCTCCGATCCATAAATTCCTGCATACCGAAGGCATCGGCCAGCAGCCGTAATCTTTCTTTGATTGCTTCTCTATCCATTCCGTTCAATTCGCCGAAATAAGTAATGTTCTCCGATGCGGTAAGCCTGTCATAAAGTCCTGTCTCTCCCCCAAACAGGATACCGATACGCGCTCTTATCTTTTCCGGCTCCTTCACTACATCCAGTCCTCCTACTGCTGCATGGCCGGCCGTCGGCTGCAGCATGGTTGCCAGCATTCGCAGTGTCGTCGTTTTCCCCGCACCGTTTTCACCCAGCAGTCCAAAAATCTCACCCTTCTCAACCTGGAAGCTTATTTTATCTACTGCTGTGAATGTACCGAATTTTTTCTCAAGTTCTCTTACCTCAATCATACTTACGTCCCCTTCTTACTCTAAACTACTTTACACTATCTTTCTCTATTTTAAACCGCACATGTCCTTTACCCCTGCAGGCAGGTACCGATTTGGTTTTCAGGTGTCTAGCGTATCCTTCACCTCTGCAGGTGGCGGCTACCGGTTACCTCTTCAACCTGCAGATTGCTTCTGCAAAAATCAAGTCTTCGCCGGTGGTTATCTTAATATTGTAGTAGCTGCACATCACAAGCCTAACCTGATGTCCCAGCCTTTCAGCCAGCACCGCGTCATCCGTTCCTTCAAATCCATCCGCCATTGCCTTGCGGTGTGCTTCCAGGATAAGCCCATATTGAAACGCCTGTGGGGTCTGTATAGACCAAAGGCTTCTTCTGTCAACCGTTTCATTCACAAAGCCGCCTTGATCGGTTCTTTTAATCGTATCCTTGACCGGTACGGCTGCACAGGCGGCGCCATACTTTTCTGCAGCTTCAATACATGCCTCAATGCCGGCTGCATCGATGAATGGCCTTGCTCCGTCATGGATCAACACAATGCCGCATTGCTCCGATACTCTCTGAAGTCCGTTATACACCGATTGCTGCCTGCTTGCACCTCCTGCTGTTATTGCGCTTACTTTGCTGAAGCCATACATCCCGACGATATTTTCTCTGCAATACTCGATTTCGGCCGCACCTGTGGTTATCACAACCTCATTAATAGAACTGCAGTCTTCAAACGCTTGCAGCGTTCTTGCCAGTATGGGTTTCCCCAGCACCTCCATATATTGTTTGTTAATATCCGAACCCATGCGTGAGCCTTTTCCGGCTGCAGCAATCACAACACTTACTCCGGACTTTTTACTTCCATACATACGGTCGCTGTCCTTTCTTTGTCTGATAAATATGGAATTTTGCTCCATCTCATTTTCCATTATACATGAAAATATCTATCATGCAATATCGTCCAATATGTCAATAATTGGAATCTATGATTCCCATACATCAAAAAAACGCGGTAAATATAACCCCGCGTTATCAACGTTCATTTGCTGCATAGGATCAGCATTTGCTGCTTATGATCATATATCCGGTCATATTTCAGCCGTTCCTAAATGACTCCTAAATGACTCTCTCTATCGTATACTTTGGTTTGGCGAATATCATCCGTCCCGCCGCTGTCTGAAGTATGCTTGTCACGGTAACATTCAAGCTCTCACCAATATGCCTTCTTCCACCGTCTATGACGATCATGGTACCGTCATCCAGATATCCGATGCCCTGTCCGTTTTCTTTACCGTCTTTTATGACCTGTACTGTCATTTCCTCACCCGGTAGTGCAATGGGCTTTACCGCATTAGCCAGCTCATTGATATTTAGTACGGGAACCCCCTGGAAATTTGCCACCTTATTTAGGTTGTAATCAATGGTCAGTACCTTCCCGCCTAACTTCTGGGCAAGCCGCAGAAGTGCGGTGTCAACCTCCGCATCGGATGCCACTTCCACATTTTCGATTCTCACCGGGAATTCCAGTTCCTTCTGGATCATGTTCAAAACGTCAAGCCCTCTCCTGCCTCGGTTCCGTTTAAGAGCATCCTGTGAATCTGCGATATGCCGCAGTTCCTCGAGAACGAAGCCGGGTACGACCAGTTCGCCCTCTATAAACCCGCTTCTGCAAATGTCAACAATCCTTCCGTCTATGATAACGCTGGTGTCCAATATTTTGGGTTCAGAACGTCCTGACCCGGCTTTGACTGGTGATGATTTGCCTTTCACCGATTCAAAAATGTTTTCGTTCTTTTTACCGGATGCTACAGCTATACCAATGCAGCTGAGTAAAATATTAACGACTATTGAAACCGGAGTACCTATAATTGCAATATCTTTGACCGGTATGGTAATAAGATTGGCTATGACCAAGCCCACAATTAATCCGATGGAGCTGACAATCAGTTCATAAAGGGTAAGCTTCTGAAGAAATAACTCCATTTTTTCCAGCGTATTCATAACCATCTCTATCATTAAATTTGCCGATGAATAAAAAATAAGAGCCAGAACAATGGAGACTACTATATAAACCGCAGCTTTAAACTCGGTTGTTATCCCCGTCAGCTGGTATAAAAAGAATGTTCTTGTCAGAGAAATACCTGTAAAGCAGCCTACTGTTGTAAATGAGAATTTGATTACATTGTTTAACACAATATCTAACTCCCTGCAAATAATATTTTCCGGTGCTTTGCGGTTAAATACTAAATATTGAGGAAATCGTTGATTACAGTCTCTATTTCAATTTGGTCCGCACCACCTGCCAATACAAGCTCGCTCACAAGTATCTGCTTCGCGCTGTTCAGCATTTTTCTTTCTCCGGTGGATAACCCTTTTTCTCGTTCTCTTATCATCAGTGACCTTACGACATCAGCAACCTCGTAAATGTTGCCGCTTTTTATTTTTGACATGTTTTCGCGGTAGCGCTTATTCCAGTTATTTGTTACATTTACGTTCTGATCCTGAAGAATTTCATAGACCTTGTCCACGTCACAACTGCCGATCACTTCTCTGATGCCTATACCATCTACATTCAACGTTGGTATCATGACCTTCATATCACCAACCGGCATTTTCATTACATAATAATTCTGCTTTTGTCCAAGTATCTCCCTTTCCTCGATTGACTCGATCACTCCCGCACCATGCATCGGATAAACGATCTTATCACCAACATTAAACATAGTAAATCCTCCAAACGAGCCCCTTTAAGTATACTCTTCACAAATGTGATTGTCATTTGTAAGATATCGTTCGGCGATTCAAAAGGTATCAGCCTGTCTGTCGTCAGAAACGATTAATGATAATAATAATAAAACTCCCGCATAATTAAATTTAGGGAAGTTGTTGATAATCTGTCTTAACTCACATATTTTAGTATACTACAAACACTGCAGGATGTCAAAATAAATGATTTTGGCACCCGACAATACGCCGTTCCTCCTTTATCTCCATTGTTTTCTCAATGACTGTATTAATGCGCGAGAAATTCCCCATCATGCAATCCCACCTCGCTGAAAGAACCATCAGCAGCAGGTACAAGAGTATACCGGTAGAAATTTTCACCTTTGGTGATAAATCTCCCATTATCGGCTCTGTAGCCATCGTGCTGGATAAATTATTCAGCGGAATCAGTGACCAGATATAACTAATTGGCTAACCACTTTTTATTGAGATTTTGGCATTGTTTCCGCCCCAATGCGTCGGATTACAAAAGTAATATAAGGCAATTGCTTAAAGTCGCACGAATACGCCATTGACAAGGAGTTGTCCAAACAATTATAATAAAATCATATCAATACACCTTGTAATGTTAAGTTCCAAAATATAGCGTTCAGGCGCCTGCAGCAGTTATATGATCATCCATTGCAGCGCTTGGAATATAAAGGAGTAAATGCATCAGGAGGGCAAACGTCGTGAAAGATATGTTAGTAGCCGAATTCCAATACACAGTACAGGAACTGCTGTTCCGCAACAAAAGCATCATTGATTCCATTACGAAATTTCAGGATGCCAATGCTAGAGTAAACCGCTCCATTGTAAAAGCGGTCACACAATGCGGCTGCATCAGAATAGACGCGAAAAAACAGGAAATGCCGGAAGATGGCGATTTTGAAGAAATACGCAATGCAATGGGCACTCATGTCATTGGTAAGCTGTGTGACAGCTGCAGAGATCAAATTGAGAACGAGCTCGGAAAAAATCTTTATTACATGGCCTCTATTTGCAACACCCTTGACCTGAACCTCTATGATATTATCATCAAGGAACAGGAAAGAGTAAAAATGCTGGGACAGTACAATCTGGGGTGAAGCTCCCGAGCTTGTGCAGAAAAGTCTCTCGGGAGCTCTTGGTGACTTTAACATTGAATCCATCAGAAAGAAATGGTTAGACCAGGATAATGTCCAGCGCCTGCTGTATGTTGGCAACGGGCATTATTTTTATGCCGTCGGAGTTTTTGACCTGTTTGGCCAGCTTTCTGTTGCCTTCCGGAATTAAAATACTTTTAAAGCCAAGCCTCATTGCCTCGGATATTCGTTTGTCGATTTGTCCGACTCCCCTTACTTCACCCGTAAGCCCAATTTCTCCGACTAATACACACTCGGCGTCCACAGGTACATTTTTAAAGCTGGAAGCGACCGCTGCAGCAATTCCAAGGTCGCATGCCGGCTCGTCAAGCCTGATACCGCCGACAACGTTCACATATGCATCAAAATTGTTCATTTGCAGACCAACTCTTTTTTCCAGCACAGCCATCAGCATGGTAAGCCTGTTAAAATCGATACCGGTTGCCATTCTTCTTGGAACTCCGAAATTGGTGACGCACACCAGGGACTGTATCTCAATCAGCATCGGTCTTGTACCTTCAAGGCTCGATACTACAACGGATCCCGGGACATTGCCCGTTCTGCCGGACAGCATCATCTCCGAAGGATTGGAGACCTCCGCAAGCCCGGAGTCTCGCATTTCAAATATACCGATTTCATTTGTAGAACCGAATCTATTTTTTACGGCTCTCAATATCCGGAAGCTTAAGTGCCGGTCTCCTTCAAAATAAAGAACAGTATCCACCATGTGTTCCAACACTCTTGGGCCTGCAATGGCACCCTCTTTGGTCACGTGACCTACAATCATCACAGTAATGCCGCTGCTCTTTGCAAGCTTCATCAGCGCTGCGGTCACCTCCCTGACCTGGCTCACACTGCCCGGTGCAGATGAAATGGTATCGGTATACATGGTCTGGATGGAGTCTATGATGACCAGACCAGGCTTTTCCGTGGCTATCAACGAAGCAATGGATTCATAGTTGGAAGCCGACACAATAAACAAATCCGCCCGTCTTACATTTAACCGGTCTGCCCGGAGCTTGATCTGTCCTACCGATTCTTCACCTGAGACGTATAGTATTTTTGATCCCGGTCCTGTTGTATTGCAAATCTGCAGGAGTAATGTAGATTTACCGATACCGGGATCTCCACCGACAAGTATCAGTGAACCCCTGACTACACCTCCTCCCAGGACACGATCCAGTTCACTTAGTCCTGTAAGACTGCGTTCCTCGCTGCCGGTGCGGATGTCTCCAAGACTGACCGGTTTGATGACTCCTGCAGGTGCTATGGTTCCTCTGGGCGCATTCTCCTGCCTCTCCTCGACAAAAGTGTTCCACTGCATGCATGCAGGGCATTTGCCCAACCAGCCTGTAGATTCGTATCCACACTCCTGACATACAAAAATAGACTTG
>JAEZLF010000047.1 GCA_023435925.1 Bacillota bacterium | reverse complement strand
TATACAATAGGTCCCAATATCTGTCCCAGGTTTTCTGCGAGACCGTAATAGCCAAGAGCCTTTCCTTCACCTAATTCTTTCACTGCAGGCAAGGAAGTGAACCAGGTGATTTTTGCTGTGATCCCGAAGCTTTCACTGATACCCAGCATGACGACAGCTATTAAGGCTGAAAGCAAGGTACCCTGAATAGCAAACTGAACAACTGCCGAAATGGCAATCAGGGCTGAAACCAACAAGGTGATACGGTTCCCTAAGTATTTCGAGAGATACTTACTCAAAACAGGTCCAAGATAGACGACACTTAAACCGTTCAAAAGGAACGCCCTGCCTATGTTTGCAGGTGTCAGACCCTGCTCTTCCGCAAATAAAGGGAAGTAGTAATCCATAAACATCACCAATATTGCAACCGGTATAAAAATGAACAGGAAGAAGGACAGAACCTTTTTGTTGGTCAGGAATCTCAGTAAAGTCTTTATGGAACTGCCGCTTTTACCGGTATCTTTTTCGGAAGCGATATAATTCGTTGTAAATTTCGCACTGAGCAATAACGACAGCAAAGCCAGAAAAGAAGAAACAAAGAAGACGTTGGAAAAGCCTATCCGTTCAGCCAGCATACTTCCGATTACAACACCGGTGTTTATTCCCGCATAAGCCCCTGAGTTGAGAGCCGATATCCCGATATTCCGGCCTTCCTCGGAGGATGGCAGTATGACAAAGCTCTGCATAGATATGAGGGAAAGTCCGAACCCTGTTCCCGAAACCATTCTCGCAAGAATAAACAGAGGTGCGTTCCATGCAAGAGCAGAGAAAAGCTGCCCAAGAATCAATATTCCCAAACCTGTGATAAAAACATTTTTCCAGCCCTTTCTGTCAATCAGATACCCTCCGAAAACGGCAGAGATGGCTAAGAATAAGGCTTCTACTGATATAGGAAGACCGATGACCAGACTTTCGGGAAGTCCCAGCACAGGCGTATAGAGCTGTCTCATCAAAAGAGGGATGAAGGCCTGCGACATAAAAGCAGAGGTATAGACCACAAAACCAATCGGCCGGATAACAGACGCATCTACGCTGCTAATACCGGGAAAGCCATTGGGATAGAGCTCCTTTTGTTTATTCTTCTCGGCAATGATGCCGGAAAGTATGGTTATTTCAATCATCATCAAAATGATGATGACTAAAATTGTTGCGACTTCAAGAATTAGATTATTTTTCAGCCGCGCATTCTCCTGAGTAAAGCCGTAAAGGTCTGTACCCACTTCCAAAAGACCGGCAACCTCTCCGTCGGAATCATAGATCGGACCGACACCGTACATCCAGTCCCCTTCGGCATCGCTTTCTTTCAAGGTCAGAATGCTTTCATTTTTGAAGGACTGTATATAGATATAGTCTGGCTCACTGTATAAAGGGTAATAGGGGCAAACGCTGTCGTCATAGTACTGAACAGCATACAGCTGGTCATCCTCGACCTTGTAAATGGCACCGTAAAAACCTTCATTCCAGCTGTCAGAGTTGTCATTGAAGGCAGAATGAAGGCTGGTGCGCAGTTCCTGGTAGTCCGTATTCATAAAATCTCCGGCCTTTGCGATCCTGTTGATCAAATCACCGTCCATATTCCGTGAAGCCAATTGGATCGTCTGGGCTATCCTGTTGAATACTTCATTTTCATACCGGCTGTTGTAGTTGCTGAAAATCATATTAATAAGAAGCAGACTGCATAGGCCGATTGCTGCGACCAAAAATACACTTTGCTTGAAAACGGTTGAGATTTTTCCACGCAGAGCTTTGATATACAGTAACCGTAGTAAAATAATGAGCAATGCCGCAAGCAGCGGAAGCTGCGCCCATATAAGAACCCGTATGACTACAGTACTGACAGAATAAGCAGCTGTATCTGTGAATTGAATGACTTTTGAGCTGCTGTCCAGACATAGGACAAGACCATTAAAAACAGAAGAAATATTACCCTGTTGATTGGCTGAGAAACGATAAACCAGTAAGTTCATATCTTCAAAACCGTTGTCTTCCATCACTTCATCGGATAGCACAGTAGACATGTTACCGCTTGTATCGATAGAGCGGATTTGTTTTGTGCCCAAATCTGTAAAATAGATCGTACCCTCCGAGTCCAGCTCAACCTCCCAGGGTATTGACATGACATCCTCTGACGACAGGGATGCAGAAGGGTAAAAAAGCACGGGAGTATCCTGAGCAGATGCTTTGTACATTTCACCCTTTTTTGTAGTGAATACGCTGTATACCGGTTCATGTGAGGTTGCGAAATCAACAATGAGATTCTCAGCCCCGGGGAAATCTACAGTGTACACTTCAGCTGCCGAATAATCGGAGAGGGATATTTTCAGCAGTGAAAAGCTATCGGTATCTCTATTGTGACAATATAAATAATCGCTGCCTGGTGAAATTGCGCTGAGCCTGCCTTTGCGGAGCGGTCTGGCATCACCTTCATATACCACGGAATAGATGGTGCTGTCATATGTACCGTCGGGACTGTAGCGGAGAATATCTTCTCTTTCAACATATTGGCCATTTCCATCAAGAACATCACTTAGCACATAAAGATAATTGTTGTCATCGGTTGCCAGCTCCAGCGCATAGTAAAATGTCCCGGTATCTCGTTGGCCTCCGGAAAGCGTAAATAAAACGTTACCGGCAGTATCCATTTTTACGATACGTTTCATAGACTGATCAATAACATAGATGTTATTGTCTTTGTCCATGGCTGATATCAATGGATTTTCCAATGGCATCTCTCTTCTGAAGGGATTTGTTTTAAAAATATTAAACTGTATTATAATGGATATGGTTAAAATCAGTGTAATGATGATTGCGATGATTGGTAGGAATTTTTTTTTCATAATAACTCAATCTTCTCCTATTGGTATTCAGAATTTTTTCATATAGAGCAGCATGCCTTCATTTTTATAATAGTAATCAGGACAATGCCCTACAAGCTCAAACCCGTTGCGTTCCAACAGATGCACCATTTGTTTGTAAAACGGAGTATCGCAGGTCTGAATCAACATATAGCGTGCGCCGATATTTCTGAGATGTGCAAACATTGTTTCGTGCATCTGCTGGGCGATACCGTGCTTTCTGAATTCTCTGTGGATTGCGCAGTAATCTCCCATATATCCGCCGGTTCTTTGCGAATTTTCTTTGACGCCCAGAGCACCAATAATCTCACCGGCTTTGTTTACAGCATACCAATAAAAATAGTTCTTCTCGTGGAGGGAGTGTATTGGGTTTATTTTTAGTTCTTCCAGCTCTCCAGGCGTAAATTTTCTGTCGTCAAAGGAATACTCAGACAGGAAAAAATCAACAATGGATTTTATTTCCGCATCTGTTTGCGCCAGCTTGATTTCATACCCACCGGCTTGGTCGGAACTCATATGTACCACCTCAAGTATTTTATTATGTTTTGTCGAAATGTATGTATATATTTAATACTATAGTACTTATTACCAATAATCAATACCGGGTTTGAGATTTATGTCTTTCTGTGATGGATTTTGTCCTTTCCCGACTGGGAAAAATAGCTTGAACTTTAGCAGTCAATATACTAAAATGAACGTGGAATAAGGATGGCGAGGGTGTTTGATTTGAAAATAGTTGAAAAAGAGTTCTTACCCGTATTTTTAGGGAATGATATTAATACATACAGTATGTCCAGAGCATTTTATGAAGAATATGGTGTGAAGTCAATAGTTATCGGCAAAGTCAATACCGGACCAAGTTGCAACAGCAGGATCATTGATTTCAAGGCTGTAGCTGAAATGGACAAGCAGGAAGTCTTTATCAAAACGATAGGTGAGCTGACTGCCAGATATCCGGATAAAAAAATCATACTGATGGGCTGTGGTGATAACTATGTTGAAGTAATCATCAAGAATAGGGCACAGCTTGGCGAAAACATTATTACACCTTATGTAGATGAGGAATTAATGGATCGGCTTCTCACAAAGCTTGAGTTCTATCGGATCTGTGACCGCTACGGCATCGACTATCCGGGAACATTTATCTATGACAGCTCCATGCAGGATGATTTTGTTTTACCTTTTGGGTTCCCGGTGATCGTGAAGCCTTCCAACGGCATCAAATACTGGGAGCACAATTTTGACACCCAGAAAAAAGTTTATAAACTAAAGAGCGCTGATGAACTCAACCAGGTCATAAAACAGATTTATCAATCCGGTTATGATGATAAGCTGATTATTCAGGATTTCATTCCGGGGGATGACTCCCAGCTTAGAGTCATGATCTGCTATTCCGGCCGGGACAAGAAAGTTAAGCTGATGTCTCTGGCTCATGTTATGCTGGAGGAGCACACGCCACACGGTTTAGGAAATACTGCCGTGCTGATGAATGAATATAATGCACAGCTTAGTGAGATGCTGAGAAGATTTCTCGAAAATGTGGGCTATACCGGATATTCCACCTTTGATATCAAATATGATCATCGGGACGGAAAGTTCAAAGTACTGGAAGTCAACCTTCGTCAGGGCAGAAGCAATTATTACGTCACGGGTTCAGGGAACAATCTGGCAAAATATGTAGTCGAAGATTATATATATCAAAAGGAGCAAAAGCTTGAGATAGCCAAGGCACAAAATCTCTGGACGGTTATTCCGCTGAAGGTGGCTTTCAGGTATGTAAAAAATGTGGAAGATCTGAATAAAATGGAGCAATTGGTCAAGGCTCATAAAGTAATCCATCCGCTCTTTATGAAAGGGGATAACAAATTAAAAAGGATGCTGTTTTTGTACAAATCCCATTTCAGCCATTATATGAAGTACAAAAAGTATATGGAACAGTAATTAATTTTCGTGAACAACAGATTATGTACAACAGATAAAATAATGAGAGGTGTAAGCATTGAGTAATTCAATGAATGATAAATATGAAGCGTTTTTGCAGGCCAGTCCCAAGGGGCATTTTATGCAATCTCCCCAATGGGCCAGGGTGAAATCCTTCTGGAAAAATGAAATTGTTACCGTTGAGGATGAGAACGGACAGATCAAGGGCTCCATCAGCCTGCTGATCCGAAAGATTCCGGTACTTCCGTTTACCATGATGTATTCTCCAAGAGGGCCGGTTTGTGATCCTCACGATGAACAAACGTTGAAACAGCTCCTGGAAAAATGCAAGCAGCTTGCCCGAAAGCATAGAAGCTATGTTCTGAAAATTGATCCGGACATTGAAATAGAGGATACACGATTTGAAGAAATCATGAAGGGTCTGGGCTTTAACATAAGCAGGGGTTTGAAAAATTATGAGGGCATTCAGCCTAGGTTTGTTTTCAGACTGGACTTAAGAGGCAAGACAGAAGATGAGATCATGCAGGACTTCCACCACAAGGTCCGCTACAATATCAGGCTGGCCGAGAGAAAGGGTGTTACTGTCAGGGTTGGTACCCGGGAAGATGTCGCCGAATTTCACAGGATGATTGTCGAAACCGGTATCCGTGACAATTTTGTTGTCAGGGACAGGGCATATTATGAGAAGGTATTTGACTGTCTGGCACCGGACCACCTCAGAGTCTATATGGCATATTACGAGGGGAAGCCCATAGCAGGAACCATCGGAATACTCTACGGCAATAAATGCTGGTATCTCTATGGCGCCAGCAGAAACGAGCATCGGAATCTGATGCCGAATTATCTGCTGCAGTGGAACATGATCCGGTGGGCAATGGAATCAGGCTGTGACCTGTATGATTTCAGGGGAGTTCCCGGCAATGTGGATGAAAATAATCCGATGTATGGACTGTACAAATTCAAAGTCGGTTTCAAAGGAAAATTTACAGAGTTCATTGGTATGCTGGACTATGTATTTAACCCATTTGTTTATTTCTGCGCGGAAAAAGGTATCACTGCTTTCAGAGAACTCAGAAGGAAAATTTATAAAAGAAAGTAAGATAAAACGTGGATAAACAATCGAGTGCAAAAGGTTTTACAATATTAAGTGCCGCCAGCATCATCAACAAGCTGCTGGGTGTTTTGTATGTACCCATCCTTACACTTATACTGGGCAATTTCGGCAATGGCATTTATAATGCAGGCTATACCATTTATCAGCTGGTGTTTATGATCACCAATGCCGGTATCCCGGTTGCAATATCCAAGATGATTTCAGAGCAAATCGCTTCCTCAAGGTACGATGTATCCTACCGAACATTAAAAATCTCAAGTGCTTTGCTGATCTCGATCGGTGCTTTCACAAGCATTATAACCGCCGTATTTGCTAAGCCTCTGTCATCCATGGTCGGTATGCCGGAGTCCTTTATGACCATTCTGGCCCTGTCTCCGACAATGCTGTTTACTGCGATATCCTGCACCTTCAGGGGATACTTCCAGGGACGCTCCAATATGGTGCCTACCGGCATATCTCAGATCATTGAGCAGGCAGTCAACACGACGTTAACGATACTCTTTGCATGGCTGATGTATCGCTATGGCAGGGAGTATGCGATAAACCATGGCGTTACAGGAGACGAGAATATTTATCACGAAGCAGTGAAATTTGCAGCTGCGGGAGCGACAGTCGGCACATCGGTGGGAGCATTGGGAAGTGCGATATACCTTTTCAGAACGTACCTGAAAAATAAAGCTGTGATTCTTCAGGAGCTTTCACAATCTATACCAATGGAGCAGGCTGCTTATACTGCGAAAATGATCCTGAAGAAAATTTTTCAATATGCTGTACCCATTACATTGGGATCAGTAGCTATCTATACAGCAAATCTTATTGACCTGGGTTTCACGAAAACCAGGCTTGTGGCAAGCGGATATTCTTCTGCTGAAGCCACTGCCCTTTATGGAATTTTTTCAACACAATATTTGAAGGTATTATTCATTCCCGTGACCATTGCAACAGCCCTGGCTACGACAATTCTTCCATCTATATCAGGTGCCGCTGCAAGAAATGATATTACCCTGCTCAGACGAAGAATATCAAAGAGCTTCAAGACGATACTCATGATCGCCATTCCTGCGGCTGTAGGAATGACTGTGCTGGCAAAACCAATCATCTACATTCTTTTCCCAACTTCGCCAGATGGTGCGAATTTACTGATGATGGGATCCTGGACGCTGATACTTATTTCGGTGGTATCCATTCAGACAGCAATCCTTCAGGGCCTTGGCAAGACCTACATACCTACTGTTCATTTAGTGTTAGGGCTTGTGCTGAAGCTGATCATCAATTACAATCTGATTGGACTTAAGTCCATCAACATCAAGGGAGCTCTAGCCGGAAGCGCAGTTTGCTACATTTTTGCATTCTTTACAAATTACCGGTCTATCAAAAAGTTTACAGGTATCAAGCTCAATCTGAAGAAGCTATTCAACAGGCCGCTGAGCGTTTCACTGATTATGGGAGCTTTTGTTCTGCTGCTTTATGAAGGCCTGACCTTTATGACAGGATGGTTTCTCAAATCTCTATTCCTACAGAGCGTAATTTGTGGCGGAATTGCCATCGCAGCCGGCGGAGTGGTATATTATCTGCTGATGATCATAGCCAGGGGAATTACAGCCGATGATATTAAAAGCTTGCCCATGGGCAGCAGAATCTTGGCATTTACAATAAAGCTTCCATATGTACAAAAGTTTCTATAGAATTAGCAGGAATTTAATGGAGCATCCGGAACGCATCTTTCTTCAAAGGAGAATTATATCAAATGCTCGTGGCGCGATACATACAAAACGCGTAAGGAAGGCGCTAAAGCGCCCCCAGCGTATTTTGCGTTGCAAAAACGCGGTTTGGCGTACAATTCGCTCAAGCGCTCATTGAAATTAATCAAGGAATTTCTTCTCGAATTTTCTTCGCTTCATCTTTCGCGAGATTCTTCGCAAAACAATCCTGAGTATGACGAAACCGGACAAAATGATAAGAATACCTAAGACGACATAGGAATAAGTGTAGTCCTGTGAATCTTTTGTGGCAGATGATTCTGTTCCCGGTACGACTACTGCCTGAACAGACCTGGACGATATAATCTTTACATTGCCTAAGGATGTTCCGTTGATACTATATTCAATATCTCCCAGAACATCGCCTTTCTGAACAGGTGCTTTTACCGGCTGGACAATATTGACCTTTGATTGAATATTCTTTTCGAGCATTTCTATGGGAAGTACGGTGCTTAAGCCAGTTTCGGTGACTAAGCTAAGAATGGCGTCGCCGCCCGCAGCATCCAGGACCTGTACGGTTGTAATTAATTGGCCGGCTTCCGATACGGTTTTCAGTGAAAAGTTTTCAAATCCGTATCGTAGCAGGTTCTTTGCATAGCCATATATTTTATTGGGCTGGGTCACATGCATGACGACAGATATCAGCTCCATACCATCCTCACCGACGGCGGAAGTCACAAGATTGTTTCCGGCTTTAACGGTATAGCCTGTTTTGATTCCATTAACAGTATATTTGTATTCAACTCCGCCCAGTGAGTAAGGATACGTATTGTCATACCACAAGAACTGGTTTGTGTTGCGCAATATACCCCAATCATCGTGCTTATCGGTGGCAGGCATGCCTTTATAATATTCTGTAGCTACAATCTTTCTGAATTCCGGAATTGTCATGGCGTGGCGGGCCATAACGGCAATATCCCGCGGCGTAGTCAGATGACCGGCATCCTCTTTCTCCGTATCCTTGCCGCAGGGATTGACAAAAGTAGTATTGACGGCACCGAGCTCTACAGCCCTCCGGTTTACCAGCTCCATAAACTCACTGCGGCTCGACGCAACATTTTCAGCAATGATGTTGGCAGATTCATTAGCGGATTTTATCAATAAAATATTGAGCATGTTTTCCAGTGTGAGGCCTTTTTCCCCGGCCATAATACCCACATTCATGCCGCCCTTACCGATGTCGTACACCGCTTGTTGGGATACCTCCATCATCTGTCCGGGATCGCCGTTTTCCAATGCAACAATCGCAGTCATGATCTTGGTTAAGCTTGCAGGCCCAAGCTGCTGGTCTGCATTTTGCTCAGCAAGAACCCGGCCTGTTTTGGAGTCTATCAGTATATAGGCAATATCTCCGGGGATGTCAATAGACTGAGCCGCGGCAGCAGGGGTGTAAAGCGACAAAAATACAAATATGAATATAACGAGGCTAAAAAGATGTCTCCCA
>JAEZLF010000012.1 GCA_023435925.1 Bacillota bacterium | reverse complement strand
CCCTGACCTTCTTCATGTAATCCTCCCACCAATCCTGATTGGTGACAGTTCCAAGGTCGCTTCCAAGATGAGTAGCATCGCCTTCGGTAACTGTTGTAAAAAGTTCATTCTCATAATCCATGATGGTCAAGGCAGTATTGTCACACCAGGCAATGTTGATCATTTCGTCAAGGGCACAAGCTCTGAAATGGCAGATCAATGCCCTTATGACGGTGCCATGAGTCACAATACATATATTCTTCCCCAGATTTTGCTTAATAATATGTGTGACTTCATCCACAACCCTTTTCTGGAATAATATCATGGACTCACCATTGGGCATTTGGTGAACGTGAGGCTTGTTTTCCCATGTTTCGTAAGCGTCCGGCCAGCGTTGTGCCAATTCATTCCATGGCATATCCTCCCAATCGCCTCCGTTTATTTCTTTCAGCTTATCCGTCCGGTTGATTGGCAGAGTTTTGGCTTTTGATATATACTGTGCCGTCTGTAATGTCCTTGCAAGGCTGCTGGAATAGAGGATGTCGATATCCATATCCTTCAGCCTTTCGGCTACCCTTTCTGCCTGAAGATGGCCTCTTTCTGTTATGCTGGAATCCGTCCAGCCATGAAAATGCCGTATCTTGTTCCCCAGCGCTTCAGCATGCCTAACCAATATGATTCTTGTCTTCATACTATCACCTGTATATTTCTAATTTTCCCGTTAACTCACGTAAGCTCTTCAAGCGGTGCCTTACCATATATTCCTCAATACCGTCACAGACCCCGACGCATGCATCCGGATGGATAAGCCCCGCCGTCCCCACCATCACTGCTGTTGCACCGGCCAGGAGAAACTCTATGGCATCACAGCCGGTGGAAATACCGCCCATACCGATCACAGGTATTTTCACTGCCTGAGCTACTTCGTATACCATCCTGACCGCAATCGGCTTCACAGCCGGCCCGGATAGACCTCCTGTATTATTAGCAAGCACCGGCCTTCGTGTTTCGATATTAATTGCCATCCCCAAAAGGGTATTAATCAGCGAGACAGCATCTGCTCCGGCTTGTTCCGCAGCAACAGCAATTTCTGCAATGTTTGAAACATTGGGCGTCAGCTTGACTATCAAGGGCATTTTGCAGAATTTCCTTACCTGTCCGGTAATTTCTGAAATTCCTTTTGGACTGTTGCCAAACGCTACACATCCCGCCTTCACATTCGGACAGGATACATTCAGCTCAATGGCGTCAATATCCGATTCCGATAATATTCGGGCCATCTCGCAATATTCTTCAATGGTATTGCCTGCGATATTGGCAATGATCGCTGCAGAATATTTTCTTAAAAAACCGATCTCATTTTCAATAAATGCTTCAACACCCGGATTTTGGAGTCCAACACTGTTCAGCATTCCTGCAGGAGTTTCCGCAACCCTTGGAGGCTTATTTCCCTGTCTGGGCTTTAATGTAAGGCCTTTCACACTGATACCACCCAGCTTGTTTAAATCCATATACTCTGCGTGCTCCCTGCCGAAGCCAAATGTGCCGGAAGCAGCAATGACAGGATTTTTTAGCTTAAGCTCTCCGACTTGAACCGATAAATCAATTCCGTTCACAGGTACCTCCTATATAGTATATCACAGTAAATCATGATATACCCGGCTATGTTATTCTATTTCCAATGGGGGACAAGCCCCCATACCCCCTCGCTCCGGGCAAAATGAATTCGCCCTGCGCTACACTTCGTGCGCCACGTCTTAACGTGGCGTTTGCATAACGTCATGAGTGACGTTATTCTATTTCCAATGGGGGACAAGCCCCCATACCCCCTCGCTCCGGGCAAAATGAATTTGCCCTGCGCTACACTTCGTGCGCCACGCCTTAACGTGGCGTTTGCATAACGTCATGAGTGACGTTATGCAAAAATAATATCTCTTCCGTTAAAAACCGGTCCATCCTTACACACATGACTGTATTGCTCACCATGATTTACATCCCGTGTTTTGCAGGCACACACCAGGCAGGCACCGAATCCGCACCCCATGCGCTGCTCCAGTGAAATCTGGCTTTCGACATTCCGGCTGTTTGCAATGTTTACAACATTCTTCAGCATGGGCGTTGGCCCGCATGAATAAATCATGTCGAATGGTTCATCATCCATATCTTTTTCCAGAAGATTTGTGATGAATCCTCCGGTGCCATAGCTTCCATCATCTGTGGTAATCTTCAATATATCGGCGCTGTCGCTGAATTCCTTCTCCAGCACCACCAGATTTTTTGAACGGAAGCCAAGGTAAGCCTTTTTAACACGGGCCTTGCTTTCATTCAGTAGAAACAGCAGCGGAAAAATACCGATTCCTCCGCCGATTACGGCAATTCGTTCATATCTTTCATTCAGGTCAAACCCATTTCCCAACGGTCCCAATACATCCAGTTCATCACCGGCCTTCTTGTTTGCAAGCAAGCCTGTACCACTGCCTTTTTTCTGAAAAAGCAGGTCATATGTCTTATTCCCTCTGTTGACCGAGCAGATGCTGACAGGGCGCCGCAGCAAGGTCTGGTACCCTTCGCAGCATTTGATATTGACAAATTGCCCTGCTGCGGCATGAGCCGAAATGTACTCCGATTCCACCGTCATCCTGTATATATCCTCTGCAAGCATATCAATGCTTTTTACCTGATCCTTCAGCTGCTTTGCCATATATACCTCCCATACCGTACTTTATGCCGTACTTTTACTGTACTCTGTGCTGTACCCTGTGTCGTACTCTAAACCTTACTTGTGTCGTACTCTGTACTGTACTCTACGCCTTACTCTGTGCAATAAGCTCACCGGCTTCTTACATCATATCTCAAGCCTTCCGTATTAATTCTCAAACACACTTAGATCAATAACCTCCATATCACCGCTCTGCTTTTCCATCTCAATACAGCTCAAAATCGCTTTCGCCGTGTCCAGTGAGGTCAGGCAGGGTATGGACATTTCCACTGATTTACGCCGGATCATGAAGCCGTCTCTGGCAGGCTGCCTCCCCTTGGTCGGTGTATTGACCACAAGCTTAATCCTGCCGGAGGAAATGAGATCCAGTATATTAGGCGATCCCTCATCAATCTTCTTAACGGCATTCGTCGCAATTCCGTGTATATTCAGCATATTTGCCGTCTTGCCGGTTGCCCAAAGCTCAAAGCCCAGCTTTTCAAACTGTTCCGCCAACGGAATCAGCTCTGTTTTGTCAGAATCCCTGACGGTCATCAGAACACCGCCTCCATGCTGGGGAAGCTTGAGGCCTGTAGCTGTAATGCCTTTATACAAAGCCTCGGAGATTGTTTTTCCAATACCCAGCACCTCTCCGGTTGACTTCATCTCCGGGCCAAGACTGGTATCTACATCGTGGAGCTTTTCAAAGGAAAACACCGGTACCTTGATTGCAAAATAATCAGCGTTTTTGTATAAGCCGGTTCCAAATCTGAAATCGCTGAGCTTTTTGCCGGTCATAATCTTCGTTGCGATATTCACCATCGGTATGCCTGTGACCTTGCTGATATAAGGGACAGTGCGGCTTGATCTGGGATTGACCTCGATTACATAGAGTTCGTTATTGTACAGCACATACTGAATATTAATCAGACCAATCACATTCAGCGCCTTAGCGAGCTTCTCAGAGCAATCAATGATTTTATTCACGATTGTTTCGCTGAGGGATGTTGCAGGATACACAGAAATACTGTCTCCGGAGTGTACACCGGCCCTTTCCAGATGTTCCATAATACCGGGTATTAGTATGCTTTCGCCGTCACAGATCGCATCAACCTCGATTTCCTTACCCATCAGGTATTTATCCACCAATATAGGGTGTTCTTGCTTCACACGGTTGATGATCTCCATAAACTCAACGATGTCCTTATCACTATACGCAATTTCCATGCCCTGGCCGCCGAGAACATAAGACGGTCTTACCAGTACAGGATAAATCAGCTCATTGGCAGCCTTCAGTGCCTGCTCCAGCGTATATACCGTTTTGCCCTTCGGACGCGGGATACCCACATCTTCCAGTATTTTATCAAACTTCTCCCGATCTTCGGCAGCATCCACATTTTCCGCCTGGGTACCGAAAATCTTC
The DNA here is from genome assembly GCA_023435925.1 of Bacillota bacterium. GTDB lineage: Bacteria > Bacillota > Clostridia > Acetivibrionales > DTU013 > JAEZLF01. Next base: position 24,622 of record JAEZLF010000012.1, on the reverse strand, counting down.
ACTCCCATTTCACTCAGTGCATTCACCAGCTTGATGGCGGTCTGACCGCCGAACTGTACAATGACGCCCTCCGGTTTTTCGCATTCAATGATATTTTCAACATCCTCAATGGTCAAAGGCTCAAAGTACAGCCTGTCAGAGGTATCAAAGTCCGTGCTCACCGTCTCGGGATTGTTATTGGCAATGATCGTCTCGTACCCCTGTTCTTTTAAAGCCCAGACCGAGTGAACCGAGCAGTAGTCGAATTCTATTCCCTGTCCGATCCGTATCGGTCCGGAGCCGATTACCAGTATCTTTTTCCTATCTGACTTCTTTACTTCACTAAACAGGTCGTAGGTAGAATAATAATAAGGAGAAACCGCTTCAAACTCCGCCGCACACGTGTCAACCATTTTATAAACCGCATGAATACCCATCTCGTTTCGCTTTCTTTTTACTGAAAGCCTGTCCGACCCTGTGTACCGCGCAATCGTCACGTCCGGAAAGCCGAGCCTTTTTGCCTTGCGCAGCAGCTCAGGTGAAATGCTCTCCAATGTTACTGTTTTCAGCTCTTCCTCCATATTCACCAATTCTCTGATCTTACAGAGGAAAAAATCATCTATTGTAGTGATGTCGTGTATTTTCTCAACCGTAATCCCTCTTCGTAAAGCTTCCGCTATGACAAATAGTCTTTCATCATTGACATCATGAAGCTTCCTTTCAATGGTGTCTGTATCCAGATTTCTGTACAGTTCCTGCTCAAGAGTGAATATGCCAAGCTCCAGAGACCTTACCGCCTTCATCAGAGCGGCTTCAAAGGAACTGCTGATGGACATGACTTCGCCCGTCGCCTTCATCTGTGTCCCCAGTGTCCGTTTTGCCTTGACAAATTTGTCAAAGGGCCATTTGGGGATTTTTACTACCACATAATCCAGTGTGGGTTCAAAGCAGGCAAATGTCACGCCGGTGACCGCATTTTTTATTTCATCCAATCCATAGCCGATGGCTATTTTGGTTGCCACCTTCGCTATGGGATAGCCTGTCGCTTTCGATGCCAATGCTGATGAGCGGCTGACCCTGGGATTTACTTCAATAACAGCGTACTCATAGCTGGTAGGATGCAGCGCAAACTGCACATTGCAGCCGCCTTCAATCCCCAGTGCGGATATGATTTTAAGAGAAGCTGTGCGCAGCATCTGATATTCCTTGTCTGAAAGCGTCTGGGAAGGTGCCACAACAATACTGTCTCCTGTGTGTACACCTACCGGGTCGACGTTTTCCATGTTACATACACTAATCACATTTCCCTTTCCATCCCGTATCACTTCATATTCGATTTCCTTCCAACCGGATATGCATTTTTCGATCAAAGCCTGTCCGACACGGCTTAACCGAAGTCCATTGGTGGCAATTTCATTTAGCTGCTCCCGATCGTATGCAATGCCTCCCCCTGTTCCACCAAGCGTATATGCCGGTCTTACAATCACCGGATATTCAATCTCCTGTGCAAAAGCCAGCGCATCTTCAACCGTAGTAACGACTTTACTTGCAATACAGGGTTCACCGATGCTCTCCATGGTATCCTTAAAAGCCTGTCTATCCTCAGCCATTTTAATCGCTTCGGTTGCTGTTCCAAGAAGCTTGACCTTCTGTTCCTCCAGAAATCCGGATTCAGCCAGCTCCATTGCCAGGTTGAGGCCTGTCTGACCACCCAAGGTCGGCAGAAGGCTGTCTGGCTTTTCCTTTAGAATGATTTTCTGCAATGTCGGAATATTGAGAGGCTCTATATAAATTTTGTCGGCCATATTCGTGTCAGTCATAATGGTAGCTGGATTGCTATTGACCAGAATAACCTCCAGGCCTTCTTCTTTTAATGTTTGGCACGCTTGTGTTCCTGCATAGTCAAATTCGGCAGCTTGACCGATAATAATCGGACCTGAGCCAATCACCATAACTTTATTGACATCATTACGTCGTGGCATGCTGATCTCCTTTCCGGTTCTTCATCATATTGAGAAACCGATCAAATAAATAGGCTGTGTCACCAGGCCCAGGTGATGCCTCAGGATGAAATTGCACGGTAAAAGCCGGTATGTCCGTATATAGGATTCCCTCTATCGTACCATCATTCATGTTTCTGTGGCTGATCACCATTCTTTTGGGATCCAGACTCTCTTCAAGGATCGTGTATCCATGATTCTGAGAAGTGATATAAGTCAGATCTCTCTTCATATCTTTCACCGGATGGTTGCAGCCTCTGTGACCATACTTCATCTTTCCCGTATCGGCGCCCATGGCAAGAGCTGTAAGCTGATGTCCGAGGCATATCCCAAACAGCGGCTTTTTCCCAATCAGCTGTTTGATGGTCTCTATCTGAAGAACACATTCTTTTGGATCACCCGGGCCATTGGACAGCATGATACCATCAGGATCTACCGCCAAAATCTCTTCTGCTGTTGCTGATGCCGGGAATTGATAAACCTCACAGCCCCTGCCTAAAAGCGAACGAATGATATTCTGCTTAATACCATAATCCAGCAATGCCACCCTTGCACCACCTCCCTGAAAGTGGTGCATTTCCTCAACCGTTACCTCCATGACAGGATGTTGGACGGAGAATTCTCTAATTTTGTCGGACTTTTCACTGAAATCAAACGCCGGGTCAGTTGTAATCATTCCTTTCATGGCTCCCCGATCCCGTAGAATTCTCGTTAAAGCTCTGGTATCAATACCCTCTATCCCAATAACACCGTTTCTGCTCAAATAATCGCTCAATGTCTCAAGAGATCGCCAGTTGCTAGGGGTCTTGCATATTTCCCGGACAATAAATCCCCTTAAATGGGGCTTTACCGATTCAACATCCTCCGGATTAATACCGTAGTTTCCAATCAGTGGATATGTCATTGTTACAATTTGGCCATAATAAGACGGGTCTGTCAGAACCTCCTGATATCCTGTCATCCCGGTGTTGAAAACCAGTTCACCCGTCACCTCTCCGACAGCGCCAAAGCTGCTGCCTTCAAATACAGTTCCATCCTCCAGCGCTAAATACGCCCTCATCTGTTCCACTCCTTTGTTCATATGCATCTGCTTACCTCGCCGCCAGAGCTTGACGTATCTCATCTCTCATTCTGATTGCTTCAGCCCTCGCCGCATCGTCAAAAGCATCCTCGCCATAACCGGACCATTTTTCGGACTTCCAGGCACACATAATACTTCTGGATGCATTGATGATGGCTCCCAGCCCATCAGGGTTAAAAGAGTTAACAACATCCTTTGCGGTCCCTCCCTGTGCACCATAGCCCGGTACAAGCACATAAGCCTTTCTCATGATGCTTCTCAGCACCCCGGCCTGTTCAGGGTAAGTCGCTCCAACAACAGCGCCCACACTGCTGTAACCGTTTTTACCCATTGCCTCCCGGCCCCATTCATTCACCAATTCGGCTACTTTTTCATAGATATGCTTTCCATCCTGTGCGACAATATCCTGCAATTGTCCTGAGGATTGGTTCGATGTCTTTACCAGTACAAATATGCCTTTTCCGTATTTATCACAGTCTTTGATGAAGGGCTTCACGCCATCGGAGCCCAGATATGGATTTACTGTGAGTGCATCTGCGTCAAATGCCTGATTCTCACCGTTTCCTGTTGCCATCTTTCCAAGATAGGCTGCTGAATAGGCTTCAGCCGTCGATCCGATATCATTTCTTTTTCCGTCCGCAATCACCAGCAATCCCTTCGACCTTGCATAAATGCACGTCTCATGAAAAGCCCTGATTCCTTCAACACCATACATTTCATAGTAAGCTAGCTGAGGCTTTACAGCGGGTACAATATCACAGACCGCATCGATCAGTTTTTTATTGAACTGTATCAGCGCTTCAGCAACTCCCTTCAAGTCTCCGCCGTATTCCTTAAACACTGCATTTTTGATGGTTGGCGGCACATATTCCAGCTTGGGGTCAAGGCCGACAACTGAAGGATTATCCAACTTTTTGATGCTTGCAATAAGCTTGTCAATAAATATCACGTTACTCCTCCTCTTAACCGTTTACTACTATACTGATTAACCATTTACTACCTTATCGTTTAACCGTTTACTACCTTTCCGTCAACAATGGTATACCATACCTTTCCAAACAACTTACTGCCTCCGAAGGGCGAGTTTTTCGATTTTGATCTGAACTTATTCACATCAATAACAATCTCTTCTTCCATTTCTATGATTGTAATATCGGCTGCGCCGCCTATTTCCAGAGAACCCTTGTTCAACCCAAGTATTTTTGAGGGATTCAGACTCATTTTCTCCACCAGCTTCGCCATGGTAATCACACCAGGCTTGACCAGATAAGTCAAAGCCAGAGGCACCGCTGTCTCAAATCCGACGAATCCATTGGCAGCAAGGCTGAACTCCACATTTTTCTCATCCACATGATGGGGAGCATGATCTGTAGCAATGATATCAATGGTATCATCAGCGATTCCTTCCATAATAGCTGCCACATCCTTTGCCGTTCTCAACGGCGGATTGACCTTTGCATTGGTGTCGTAGCCTGAACAGGCCTCCTCGGTAAGCGAGAAGTAATGCGGACAGGTTTCACAGGTCACCTTTACACCCCGCTTTTTAGCATTACGTATCATTTCAACGGACAGAGCCGTACTTACATGGGCAATATGAATCGGCACACCGGTATACTCGGCCAGAATCAGCTCTCTTGCCACCATGGTTTCCTCAGCGGCTGCAGGTATACCCTTCAGTCCCAGAATGGTTGACATATACCCTTCATTCATCACGCCTTCTTCAGCCAGATCCACATCCTCGCAGTGTGAAATGACTGTGATGTCGAACATAGAGGCATACTGCAGTGCCTTTTTCATCAGCGATGCGCTTTTCACCGGCTTTCCGTCATCTGATATGGCCACTGCTCCTGCAAACTTCAATTCTCCGATTTCTGCAAGCTCTTCCCCCTTTTGGCCCTTTGTGATGGCTCCTATGGGATATACGTGAACATAGCCCTCCTGCTCTGCTTTGTTCAATATATATTTCACTACCGCTTCACTGTCTGTCACCGGATTGGTATTCGGCATACATGCAATGGATGTGAAGCCTCCTGCTGCCGCACTTCTGGTTCCGCTCTCAATATCTTCCTTGTATTCAAATCCGGGATCCCTCAGATGGCAGTGTGCATCCACCAGGCCGGGCAGCACATATTTTCCGGTAGCATCCACTACAACACATCCGATTTCATCGATATGCTCCGCTATTTCAATAATCTTGCCCTCTTCAACGAGCAAATCAAAAATTCCTTCTGTGCTCGATTTAGCATCCACAAGGTATCCACCTTTAATTAACAGCTTCATTGTTACTCCTCCTTGTCAAAAGATAAAGCAGCGCCATTCTTACAGCTACACCGTTGGTAACCTGCTCGTCGATCACAGACCGTTCGCTGTCCGCCACAGAGCTTGACAGCTCGACTCCCCGGTTTACAGGTCCCGGATGCATGATCAAAGCATCCTTTTTCGCCAGCTGAAGTCTCTTGTCATCCAGGCCGAAGAATCTCGCATATTCTCTTACTGTCGGGAACAAGGCTTTCTTTTGCCTTTCCAACTGAAGTCTTAGTGACATTACAACATCCGCATCGATTAAAGCTTCCTGTATTGTACTGAAAACCTTTACCCCCGTTGCTTCGATTCCGGGCGGCAGCAGCGTTGCCGGTCCTGCCAGCGATACCTCGGCGCCCATCTTCTGCAAGCCCCAAATATTGCTTCTGGCCACTCTGCTGTGATAAATGTCTCCCATGATGGCCACCTTCAAACCCTTTAATGTGCCTTTCTTCTCTCTCATAGTAAACATATCCAGCAGTGCCTGTGTCGGATGTTCATTCATTCCGTCCCCTGCGTTGATTACAGAAGCCTGTACATTTCGTGCCAGCAAATGAGGCGCTCCGGATTGGGGATGCCGGATAATAATCACATCGGTGCCCATCCTGTCTATGGTCCTCCCTGTATCAATCAGCGTCTCACCTTTTGACACACTGCTTGCCGATGAAGAAATGTTGGCAGCACTTGCACTCATATATTTTGATGCCAGTTCAAAGGACAATCTTGTCCTTGTACTGTTTTCATAAAAAAGGGTAATGATCGATTTGCCCTGCAGATGAGGAGTTTTTTTGCTGTTGGAAGTAATGATATACTTCATTGTTTTTGCCGTATCCAGAATATACGCTATTTCCTCTGCGGAAATATCCCTGAGACCCAGTAGATCCTTCGATTTCAAGTTCATAAATCGTTACCGCCTTTGCTTTTTGTTCATTGATTCCCTTGTGGAATATATAAAAAAAGAAGTAAGGATTCACTCCTTACTCAATGCTTCATGCCTAATTCCAGGTCACTTAATGTGACTATATTCACTTTATCAATATCATAGAGCTTCACATTGACAACCTCCAGCTTGGATGTCGGGACGTTTTTCCCTACGTAATCAGCACGGATCGGAAGCTCTCTGTGTCCTCTGTCAATCAATATCGCCAGTTGTATCATTCTGGGCCGTCCAATGTCCATAATGGCGTCTATAGCCGATCTGGCCGTACGTCCGGTGTATAGTACATCATCCACCAACACGATGATTTTGTCTGTCACTGAGAAATTGATCTCCGTACCGTTAATGACCGGGTGCTCCGCCAACATACTCAGGTCATCCCTGTAAAAAGTAATGTCCAATATGCCGACAGGAACGTCGATGCCCTCCACCTCTTTTATTTTTCCCGCAATGAGCTTCGCAAGAGGCACACCTCTTCTTTGAATGCCAATGAGAATCACATCTTCTATTCCCTTGTTTTTCTCAATGATTTCATGTGCAATTCTGGTAACTGCTCTCATGATACCGTTCTCGTCCATAATCTCCGCCTTATCGATCATACATCCGCACCTGCCTTTCCTGAATGGACTCACGTAGTTTAAAGAATTCCTGATACTAAAAAATGCTTCCCACCGATGGCAGGAAGCACTATTATTCATGGCAAAAGCCTTAATAACTCGCTATTACTTGGTTACCCTTCCAGCCTCTCGGGACTAATTAAAAGGTCTATTTTCAATTGAAGATATCATACCACACCCGTTTTGTCTTGTCTACAACTTTTCAAAAATTATGTTTCGGACTACCTCACAAAGCTGAAATCCACCCTACCGCTCGTTCCGCAGCTTTTCCAATAATGCTTTAAAATCCTCCGGCAGCTCTGCTTCAAACTCCATGTACTCACCGGTAGATGGGTGTACAAAGCCAAGAAGCTTCGCATGCAGCGCTTGTCCGTTAAGGTCATACCGTTGCTTTTTCCTTCCATACACAGGATCCCCCACTAAAGGATAACCTATGTATGACATATGAACCCTGATCTGATGGGTTCTTCCAGTTTCCAGCTTCACTTCCAGCAAGGTTGCCGATTGGAACCGCTCCAGCACTTTGAAATAGGTGACAGCTCTGCGCCCGTTTTTTACGTTTACAGCCATCTTCTTTCTTTCTACGGGATGCCTGCCGATGGGTGCATCAATTTTCCCTGATTCCTCCCGGATAACTCCTTCGGCAACCGCAATATAGATACGCTGTATATCATGCTCCTTCAGACGTTCTGAAAGCTGATTGTGAGCACTGTTATTCTTGGCAACGACAAGAACTCCCGATGTATCCTTATCAATCCGGTGAACAATTCCCGGTCTTATGACTCCGTTGATATCCGACAGGGATTCTTTGCAATGCTCCAGCAGCGCATTCACCAACGTGCCGGAATAGTTGCCTGCAGCGGGATGTACCACCATACCCCTGGGCTTGTTGATGACAATAATGTCATGATCCTCATAGAGTATGTCGAGAGCGATATTTTCAGCCTTCACATCAAGAATTCTTGGTTCCGGAACCATTACATCAATCTTATCACCGGCCTTCATTTTATAACCGGCTTTCACATTTTTCCCATTAACCGCCGCGTTGCCATCTTCAATTAATTTTTCGATAAAAGACCGGGAGTACTTCTCCAGCTTTGCTGTAAGCCAAATATCCAACCTTTTACCGGAATCGTCTGTGGTTATTGAAAAAAGTTCATTCTGCATTCTTTTCTTCACCCTGATTTTTTACGGAGGTCTTATCGGCTTTTGTGACTTGTGTATTGTCATCCGTAAGCATTTCCTTTTTGGGAGGCTCCTTGTAAACAAAAAGCATGAAAACGGCCAGTAAAATAGTACCGCAGGTCACCGCCATATCCGCGACATTAAATATGGGAAAAGGATAGGAACCGATATAAAACAGTAAGAAGTCCGTCACCTTGCCTTCCAGCAGCCTGTCAATATAATTTCCGACTGCACCGCCCAATATTAGAGCACAAGAAAACCGAAGAAGCCGGTTCACATTCTTAATCATAGAATAAATGACGATCGCAGAAACAATGGGAATGATAATCAAAAAAAACAATCTACCATCCTGTAGTATCCCCCATGCAGCGCCAGAATTTTTGTGCAGAGTCAAATAAAAAAAGTTTTCAATGACCGGTATTCTCTCTCCCATTGATATATTTTCCACTACGATCCGTTTCGTTAGCTGATCAATGATAACCACCACAATTGAAATAATCACCCAAAGCATTTTATCGTTCCTCTCTTTTGCATACTTATTAACATTCTTATACCGTGAATCCAATCATTTCTATAACTTATTCAGTACACCAATTATATAATCGGAGAAACATTCTGTAAACAGATACAGCAGGAAAAGAATTTTAGGCTGGTACTCATCACGGCAGTTCCGGTTTGTACCAGTGGGTCATGTCATAGTACCGGTTCCAGGTATCCGGTTTTATAGGACCCTTGATATTTTTGCTATATACCATTGCGTCCCTGAGAAAATATAGCCCAATATAGGGTGTATCTTTGCTAATGGTATCCATCAACTTACTGTATATTGTCCTTTTCCTGTCAACACTATTTTCTCTGAACAGAGCCTCAATATACTCGTCTACCTGCAAACTAAAATATCCTGCGATATTTCGCGCACTTTCAGGTTTTGCAGGCAATTGGGACGGAAGATAATTACTGGAATATAGATAGGAGATATCCGGAATCTGCGGTATTCTGCATCCGGTAAATGCTATATCATATTTTCCTGTGTTTAGTGTTGTCAGCAGGTCACTCCAGCCAAGTTGTTTACATTCGGCAGTAATGCCAGCTTGTTCGAGCATCGAACATATTTTTTCTGCCGCTCGGACACGGGTGCTGTTGGTAGAGTTTACAATAATCTCTACCTTGAGATACCGTCTCATTCCTCCAATGAACTTGTAATACCCTTGCTTGCTTTCCTTCCATCCACCTGCCAGCAACGCCTCTTTTGGTGTTTTTGCTTCAATGGCTGCACCAGATGTGTTGATTGCTCCATCCGTCGTATTTGTTACCACATCATTGTATATATTTCCGGTTGCATCATTGCTCTCTTCAATATCGGAAATCCAGCTGGATGGCAGCACCGGCATTGCAGCAGCCTCAGCCTCACCCGGCAGGATATCGTTGACCAGTCTATCCCTGTCGATGGCAAGTGCAATTGCTTTACGTGCGAATTCATCTGCAATAACCGGATTTTTCAAATTCAGCGCAAGAAACTCATAATCTCTTGACGTGTACCTCTTAATGACAAGGTCCGTCCTGCCTTTATACTTTACATAATCGCTTGCTTCAATCGTTGTAATATCTATCTCACCAGCCTGGAACGCTCCCATGGCATCGTCTGGATTTACAAAGACATTCATCAGAATCGTCTCCAAATACATACTTTTTTGAATGTCAAACCCCTCTTCCGCTGCGTACCACCAGCCTTCATTATACTTCAGCACTGCACTTTCGCCTTCTGTATAGGATACAAACCTGTAAGGTCCGGTTCCTATAGGCTGAAAGCCGCCGGGAACAGTCAGAGTATCCTCCTGCTTGAGTTGATTTTCCTGAATAATGGGAAATGTCATCATTTCAGGTGTAAATGAATTTGGCTTACTAATGACGATTTTAAAATTAGAAGAATCCACTGCCGCATAGGTTACGATATTAAGCAGAAACGGCTTATATACCGAGTCCATTCCAGATGTTAAGAGGGTTTTTACTGTAAATTCAACATCATGCGCTGTCAACGTCTGCCCGTCATGCCACTTCACTGAGTCGCGGATATGAAAATTCCAGATGAGACCGTCGCCGGAAACCGACCAGTGATCAGAAAGCACCGGAACAGCCTGCTGCTTCTCATCCAGCCGTGTCAAGCCCTCATAAACAAAGCTCAAAAAATCCGACGTGTATATATTCTTTGTCAAAAGCGGATGAAAGGTATCCGGCTTTGTAGAAAACATTTTTAATGTTCCGCCCTTAACAGGTCCCCTGTCCAAGACATCATAATCAACATCATAGGATCCTTCTTCACGTTCTATATTATACTGCTGTCTTCGCAGCTCTTCCAATCCAAGTCCACCCTGACATGCTGTAAGCAGTGTACATAGGATAACCACAATAATTGTTCCCCTGAATTTCACCATATAAACTCCTTACTCTATCTGCTTCAATTGCATAAATGCTGCGAGACTTCCGGTTCGTCCCCCGTCTCCTCGATAGGAGAAAAATAAATCCTTCCTGCATTTGGTGCAGATACCGCTTTTGTGTATGTTCTCTTCTGCCAGTCCTTCACGTATGAGCTCTGATTCTATGATTCCCTGCAGATCAACTGTCCATTTCCCGTTGTTTGCTTTAATATAAAAAGAGGGTGTCTTGAATTGATCCATGAAATAACCGTAAACATCGTCCCCCACCTCAAAACAGCAGCTTCCGATCGAAGGACCAATTGCAGCGACAAGTCTGGCGACATGGAATCCGGGTAATTCAGCCATCTTTTTTACAGCTGCGGAAGCAATGCTTTTAAGTGTTCCCTTCCAGCCGGAATGGACCAGTGCAGCTGCTTTGATAACCGGCTCATACAAAAATACCGGTACACAATCAGCATAGAAGGTTACCAGCGTTACACCTGGTGTGACGGTAAGCAGCCCATCCACTCCCTTTATATCGCTGCCCCTTGAAAAGCCTTTTCCTTTGTCTGTACTGTTAACAAGCCGGATCACCGAGTCATGCACCTGATTTGTCAGAACTAGACTGTCTGTGTCAATTTTCAATGCATTGCACAGTAATTGATAATTTTTTATAACATTCTCCCTGCTGTCGTTTCTGTTGAATCCAAAATTCAGCGTGCTGCATTCACCACGGCTGACACCGCCGATCCTTGTACTCATACAATGAGTCAGAGAAGCTTTATACTCATTCAGGCATTCAAATTCGATATATTTTACACTGCCCTGTGTGACCAGCAGTGTTTCATTTCCGATTTTTTCGATGGTTTTCAATAATGCTATCCTCCAAGTAACGCTAACATTTTTATAGTATCATAACCATCTTTCTTTCTCAATAACATATAAGTTGCACAAAGTTTTTTCTCATTTGCGTCTGATAAACCACCGCAAATAAGCATTTAATCTGGACTTTGTGCAACTTATGGACAGAGGAAAGATGACGAATTGAAATTTCATTATCAATAGCAAAAAAGCACTAATGTGCTTTTTATACTGGCTTATTCATCTTCATAGGATTGTTGTCTATTTTCTGGGTTCAACGATAAGCTTTATCGCTGTTCTTTCTTCACCGTCAATCACAATGTCGGTGAAAGCAGGAATACAAATAAGTTCAATACCAGATGGAGCAACAAATCCACGGGCGATGGCTACAGCCTTAACAGCCTGATTCAGTGCACCGGCACCTATAGACTGCATTTCAGCTACACCTCTTTCTCTGATAACACCCGCCAAAGCTCCTGCTATGGAATTTGGATTGGATTTTGCTGAGACTTTTAAAACATCCATATTCTATTACCCCCTAATACAAACAATGTTATATAAGTTAATTAATTCTACACGAAAATTCAAATTCCTTTTTTTTTAGTTAATTTTTAGTATTTTTGATAGGAAAGTCTAGAATATGCTTTAGAAGCATCATGAGATTCTGATCAGCACAAATCGAAAACCTTTGAAATTCGTTGAATTCTAATTGTTTTCCCGGTCTTATCATCCATTTCCAAGTGCACAGCATTAAATTGCACACTGCCTTTCGCTAATTCAAATCTCACCGGCATATAGGATAGGAACTTTTTCAGAATAATTTCCCTGTCCACACCCAGTATTCCTTCATAGGGTCCTGTCATGCCAACATCGGAAATAAATGCGGTTCCGAATGGAAGTATTCTTTCGTCCGCTGTCTGAACATGGGTATGCGTACCAAGTACACAGCTGACTCTTCCGTCTGCATACCATGCCATTGCACACTTTTCTGAAGTCGCTTCCCCATGCATATCTACAAGGATTACCTTCACCTTGCTTTTTAGATATTCCAGTTCCCTGTCAAGAGCCTTAAAAGGACAGTCTACATAATCCATATAAACTCTCCCCAGCAAGTTGACAACCCCCAGCTTTCCATCAATGATCACAGATCCTTTTCCTGGCAGCTCCGACGGATAATTGGCCGGTCGTGCAATGTGAGAATCTGAATCAATAAAATTTGTGACCTCCTTTTTCGACCATGTATGATTTCCCATGGTTAAAGCATCAATACCACATTTATACAGCTCCTGTGCGACAACGTATGTAATACCTGTGCCACCTGCTGAATTTTCACCGTTTGCAACACAATAATCAAAGGGCATTTCTCTGCGGATATCCGTAATCATCTCTTTTACTGCCTTCCTGCCCGGATTTCCAACAATATCACCTATAAACAAAACCTTCAAGCTCTTTCCTCCGTTTAAACAAATGGTAGTATAATTTTATGGACTTACGTAAAAAACAAGGGGCCTGTTGGCCCCTTCTTTTTGTTATTTTGCATATTCAATGGATCTTGTTTCTCGTATTACATTAACCTTAATCTGACCGGGATATTCAAGTTCACTTTCAATCTTTTTAACAATTTCACGGGCTTTCAATACCATTTCATCGTCAGAAACATCTTCTGGCTTGACTATTATCCTTATTTCCCTGCCCGCCTGTATCGCATAGCACTTTTCAACACCGGGGAAGGAATTTGCTATCTCTTCAAGCTTTTCAATTCTCTTAATATACGATTCAAGGGTTTCTCTTCTGGCCCCCGGTCTTGCAGCCGATATGGAATCCGCCGCCTGTACCAGTACTGCAATCAGTGAAGTGGGCTCTATGTCCCCGTGATGCGACATAATCGAATTGATTACATCATTTCCTTCTCTGTATTTCTTTGCAATGTCACCGCCTATGGTGACATGGGAGCCTTCAATTTCATGATCAACAGCTTTGCCTATATCATGCAGTAAACCTGCCCTCTTTGCGAGTACAACATCTGCACCCAGCTCTGCTGCCATTATTCCAGCAAGTGTCGAAACCTCAATGGAATGGTTAAGTACATTTTGTCCGTAACTGGTCCTGAATCTCAGTTTTCCGAGAAGCCTGATGATCTCAGGATGCAGGCCATGAACTCCAGTCTCAAAGGTGGCGCGGTCGCCTTCCTGGCGAATAGTATTCTCTACTTCCTTCTTTGCCTTCTCAACCATTTCTTCGATTCTTGCCGGATGAATTCTGCCGTCAATAATCAGCTTTTCAAGTGTTATTCTTGCTACTTCCCTTCTGATGGGATCAAATCCTGAAAGTATTACAGCTTCAGGTGTATCATCAATGATCAGATCTATTCCCGTCAATGTTTCGAGAGTTCTGATGTTTCTGCCTTCACGGCCGATAATACGACCCTTCATTTCATCATTTGGCAGTGGTACAACCGATACGGTAGACTCAGATACATGGTCAGCGGCACATTTCTGTATCGCAGTTGCTACGATGTCTCTGGCTTTCCTGTCAGCTTCCTCCTTGGCTTTCGCTTCAAGATCCTTAACGAGTATTGCGAGTTCGTGCTTAACCTCATCCTCAACATTTCTGATGAGATATTGCTTTGCATCCTCAATCGACAAACCTGATATTCTTTCCAATTCTTCAAGCTGTTTTTTCTGGAGCTCTGCAATCTTTTCCTGACTTGCCTGTACTTCCTTCATCTTCTTACTCAGTGTTTCTTCTTTCTGTTCCAGAGATTCAACTTTTTTGTCGAGAGTTTCCTCTTTCTGAACCAGTCTTCTTTCCTGCCTTTGAATCTCGTTCCTGCGTTCTTTGATCTCCCTGTCCAGTTCAATTCTGCTTCTGTGAATCTCTTCCTTGGCTTCAAGGAGAGCTTCTCTTTTTTTACTTTCGGCTGCCTTCAAAGCATCATTTACGATCTTTTTCGCTTCCTGCTCTGCACTGCCGATTTCAGCTTCTGCATCATCTTTTCTGCGGTTATATCCTTTACGGAACGATATAAATGAAGCAATTACTGCTCCAATTACAAGGCCAATCAATAATCCAATAGCCCCTTCTAAAATAACACACACCTCCTCGTATTCAGTTTTCAATGGTCATACCGGCTATATGGGCGACCAGTTGGCTTTGGCCAATGACCGAGCCCGGTTAAGCCGGTTATTGATAATGTACAGATGGCCTGAACCACCCGTTTATTATACGAATCACAGACTAATTGTAAACTTTTTTATTTTTTATGTCAAGAAAAACAAAACTTCCAGACATAAGGATACCGACACAATCGCATTATAACGAGGTTAAGATGCCCTCTACCTCTATAGGCTCTTTTACTAAAGCAAAAAGCCTTGATGGCGGGTACAGTTTTGGTTTGCAGGTGGTGAGCATATCTGCCGCCTCATTTTATTCAGCTCCTGCGCCCATTAACCCCGCCCTTTGCAGACTTTCTGCTTCTGTTCTGATCTGGCCTTCTCTTTTCTGCAGCTGCTCTCCCGCTTCTACCGGTATCTGCTTTCTTTTTACCTGCTACTGCTCTGTTTGCCTTTGATCTGTCCGGCCCTGCCCTGCTTGCTCCTGCTCTGCCTGCTTTCCCTCTGTCTGCCCCTGCTCTGCCTGCCTTTTCTGTGTTTGTCCCCGCTCTGCCTGCTTTCCCTCTGTCTGCTCCTGCTCTGTGGTTCTCCGGCCACACCAGACAATCCTTTCCAAAGCCAATGAGATCTTCCCTGCCGGCCTTACGTAAAGCTTCTCGCACAAGAGATTGATTCTCTTTTCTCCTGAATTGCAGCAAAGCCCTTTGCATCGCCTTTTCCTTTGGAGAGGACGGCACATAAACGCTTTTCATTGTCCTCGGATCCAGTGAGGTATAAAACATGCAGGTCGAAAGAGTGCCGGGTGTCGGATAAAAATCCTGAACCTGTTCGGGACTATATCCGTTTTTTTTCAAATACAGTGCAAGTTCAATCGCTGCGTTCAGATCACTTCCGGGATGGCTGGATATCAAATATGGGACCAGGTACTGCTCTTTCCCTATTTTTTTATTGATCTCATAGAATTTTTCAACGAAAGCATCGTACACTCTTTTCCCGGGCTTGCCCATCTTCTCAAGAACCCGGTCAACCACATGTTCCGGTGCTACCTTTAGCTGCCCGCTGATATGATGCTCGCACAATTCCCAGAAAAAGGTGTCATTCTTGTCCAGCATCAGATAATCAAAGCGGATTCCGGAACGGATAAAAACCTTCTTCACATCAGGTATCTGCCTGAGTTTTCTTAAAAGCTCCAGATATTCACTGTGGTCCACCTTTAGATTCCTGCATGGCTGGGGGTATAGACATTGCCTGCCCTTACAGGTTCCATGAACCTTCTGTCTGTCACATGCTTCACTTCTGAAATTGGCCGTCGGTCCGCCTATGTCATGGATATAACCCTTAAAACCAGGCTGCCAGGTCAACTTCTTTGCTTCGTTGAGAATAGATGCCTGGCTGCGCTTTTGAATCACTCTTCCCTGATGAAAATTTAATGCACAAAATGAACAGCCCCCATAACAGCCCCTGTGGCTGGTAATGCTGAATTCAACCTCATTAATAGCCGGTATGCCGCCAGCAGCTTCGTAATACGGATGATAGGTCCTTTCATACGGCAACGCATATATCTTGTCCAGTTCCTTTGATGTCATCGGAAGAACAGGAGGGTTCTGTACGACATATTTAGCTCCATGGGGCTGTATAATAGTACGTCCATTCAATGCATCCTGTTCATTGTATTGCACCATAAATGCTTTGGCATACTCTTTCTTGCTCTTTGACACATCTTCGTAAGAAGGTATCAACAAAACAGAATCCTTGTCCTTTGACTCTTTTAATTGACCTGAAGGCTCCAGAAACTCGGACGGATCGGCAAGATATGCAGTCCCTCTGATATGATGAAGCTGTTCAATGCTTAATCCCTTTGCCAATCCCGAGGCGATCTCCAGAATTGGTTTTTCACCCATGCCATAAATGAGCAAATCAGCATTACTGTCATGCAGTATGGAGTGCCTCACCCGGTTGTCCCAGTAGTCATAATGGGCAAATCTTCGCAGGCTGGCTTCCAGTCCACCGATAATGATCGGGATTCCTTTGAACGCTTCCCTGACCCTGTTGGCATAGACAATCACAGCCCGATCAGGCCTGAAGCCCGCTTTACCGCCGGGAGAGTAACTGTCATCGCTCCTTGGCTTCTTGCTTGCTGTATAATGATTCACCATGGAGTCGATAACGCCCGATGAAATCAGAACAGCGTATTTAGGACGTCCTAACCTCATAAAGTCAGTACAGTCTTTCCAATTGGGCTGTGGGATGATTCCGACACGATAACCTTCACTTTCAAGTACTCTTGTGATAATCGCATGTCCGAAGCTTGGATGATCCACATAGGCATCGCCGCTTATATAAAGGAAGTCCAGACTATCCCATCCTCGGGCTTCCATATCACTTCTTGTGATCGGTAAAAAAGACATTTTGTATTCTCCGAATCTTATTGTTTTGAAAACCTGCTTGATTCATTCTAGCACAAATATGAAGTGACTATACATTTTTTTATCACTTACCCCGCACTCATCATATCTCTATAGTCATTTCTGCTGCGCATACCGTCAAAAGCCCTGTTTTCTATTACATCTCTGCGGACCTCTTCATTGAGTTCAATAGCTCTTTTCAGATTTTCCCCGGCAATATCATACCGGCCGAGCATCGCATAGATTGCGGCAATATTGTAATGCAGTTCCCCGTCTGAAGGCTTGATTTTCAGTGCTGACCGGTAGGCATCTATAGCATCGTTATAATAACGCATTTCAGTAAGTGCAGCACCAAGATAATAGTATATCTCCAATTCCCCAGGCTTTATATCCAGCGCATTTCTATAAGCGGCTGCAGCCTCCATATACCGGCCTGTTTCAAATAGATTCATTCCCATATTGAAAAACAGGCTGAAATCCTGCGGGTTTCTGCTGATACCTTCATGGTACACTTCCAGCGCATCCTCAAATCTACCCATCAGCGAAAGAGTGATGCCGAGATTATTATAGGCCTCCGTCAGATCCGGACATAGACGTATTGCGGTATGATATGCTTCAACAGCAGCTTTCCTGTTGCCGCATTCATCCAAAGCAACCGCCATGTTGTAATAGCTTGTGCTGCAGTCCGGTTTGATTTTCACTGCCTCCTTGTAACAAGAAGCAGCCTCCTTCCATCGGCTCAATACACTCAGTGTCTTGCCTTTATTACACCATGCAGAATAGTTGCCTGCATCCAGCCTCAAAATATCATCAAACGCCTTCAGCGCATCCTCCTGCTTATTCTGCTTCAACAACACTTTTCCCAATTCTTCCCTGGCCTCGATGCTGCCCGGCTGTGCCTTGATACACTTCTGCAGCTCCTCCTCTGCATCGAAATATCTTCCGGCTTCATGAAGAAGCTTTCCAGAAATAAAGTGGGTACGGCCATTACCTTCCTGTACAACGCAATTTCTTAGAAGCTCAATTGCATGATCCGTATCCCCTAATTGAACATAAGAAAAAGCAAGATTTTCAATGGCATCGAGATATCCAGGATTCAGTTCTATTGCCTTTTCAAAGCTTCCTGCAGCTTTGTCCGGCCGTCCCAGCATATAATACGTATTTCCCATGTTGTAATAGATATCCTGCTGTTCCGCTGCTGTGTGACCGGATATTTCAAGGGCTCTCTTATACCCCTTTAATGCTTCGTCATATCTTTTTTGCAAATAGCAGATACCGGCAGTATTATAATAGAGCATATATGAGCAGTCTGCTGTCTTTGACAGTGTATCGTAAATATAAAAGGACCCCGTATAATTCTCTTCATCCAGTAATAAATTAGCATTGCTCAGGCATTTCTTGAAATTTCTTTGCATATCATCCGGTAGGTCTTTCAGGCTCTTCATGATGTCGGATAGTTGCTTTGCACCGGCTAGCTTATTGATGCCTTCCGCCGGAAGCCAAGCCGTGTTCGTATCCGGCAGCACCGGCTGTTCCACGAGGCCTTCAAATACGCCCTGGCTTTTTACTTTCCCGATCATCCTTACATAATCCGTTATTAGAAAGATAACGGCCGGCAGTATGCCAAGCAATATATAGGCGGCCTGTATAGCCTGCAATGCTTCCACATTATTCACAAAGCTCAGTATTGCTATTGCCAGAGAGAATATTTGAGCACAAATCGGAATCAGCAAAAGCAGGTTCTTTTTAACGAACAGCCGGTAAAACATATATACCAGTAAAAAAAACATGAAGGCAATAATAAACCCATTCACGACTGACATGCCGATTCCCCCTGTGTTCCCCCTGTGTTTCCTCTATTCTCTCAGAATCACTTTTCGGACATTTGCATTTCCTGCCACTGTTGTCTTGAAATAAGTATCTGCCTCGGCTTGCTGCCTTCAAAGCCGCCGATAATCCCGCGTTCCTCCATCTGATCCACAATTCTTGCGGCTCTTGCATAGCCGACCTTAAACTTTCTCTGTATCAATGAAACCGAAGCCTGTCCCGCATCCACAACCAGTTCGATTGCTTTGGGCAGCAGTTCGTCTCTGTCACTGTCGTCGTTCTCAAAGGAGCTATTTTCGCTATTGATCTCTTCGATCAGATTATCATCATAGGCAGCATTCCCCTGAGCCTTGACAAACTCTACAACCTTTTCTACCTCAGCATCCGTTATATTGGCACCCTGGGCTCTGATCGGCTTGGATTTGCCTACAGGGTGAAGCAGCATATCTCCCCTGCCAAGAAGCTTCTCCGCCCCGGCCATGTCGAGAATGGTTCTGGAGTCGATCTGGGAGGAAACAGCAAAGGATATCCTCGAAGGGATATTTGCTTTTATTACGCCTGTAATAACATCAACCGATGGTCTCTGAGTAGCAATAACAAGATGCATACCGGCAGCTCTTGCCATTTGTGCCAGCCGACATATGGCATCTTCAACATCATTGGGCGCAACCATCATCAAATCTGCAAGCTCATCTATAATAATGACAATTTGCGGCATCGTCGGCTGCTCACCCGTATTTTTCATCAACTCATTATATCCTTTTATATCTCTGACGGCTTTGTCCGCAAAGAGCTTATACCGGTTCACCATCTCTTGCACGGCCCAGTTTAAAGCGCCGGCGGCTTTTTTGGGTTCCGTTACGACAGGTATCAGCAAATGTGGGATACCGTTATAAACACCGAGTTCAACAACTTTGGGGTCAATCATCAGCAGCTTTACTTCCTCAGGAGTTGCTTTATAAAGCAAGCTGACGATCAAACTGTTAATACAGACACTCTTTCCTGAGCCCGTTGCGCCTGCGATCAGGAGATGAGGCATCTTGGCGATGTCGGCAATAATCGTCTCCCCCGACACATCCTTTCCCACTGCAAAGGCAAGCTTTGACGAATGCTGTGCAAACTCCTGGGACTCTATGACATCTCTTACCCGCACCATGTTGACTTCTTTATTGGGTACCTCTATACCGATTGCCGCTTTACCCGGTATAGGCGCTTCCAGCCTGATGCCGGGTGCTGCCAGATTCAGTGCAATATCATCGGAAAGATTGACAATCCGGCTTACCTTGACACCGGCACTTGGCTGCAGCTCGTACCTTGTTACCGTCGGCCCCCTCGTCACATTAATGACCTTGGCAGATACGCCAAAGCTGTTAAGGGTCTCTTCCAGCTTCTTGGCGCCTTCCAGCACCTGATTCCGATAATTTTTGGAGTTACCGCCCAAATCGGGATCTTCAATCAGCAGATCATATGGAGGATAAACATATTGTATCCTGACATCATTCTTTAAGTGACCTTCTATTTCGCTTGCTGTACTATCCGGCAATCCGGGCTTTGTATTCTGTACCGCTGTGCTTTCCCTGACAGCCGGCGGTTTCTCCTTCTTCTTCAAATCCCCTATCACAAGCTCCAGGGGTACATCCTCCTCTGCCTTATCAAGCTGTTGAAGCAAACCGGGCACCTGTTCATTTTTTGATTCATTTGCAGGTCCGTTTACCTTTGCCTTACTCTTGGTCCCTGCTTTCTCCTTTAATTCCCTGGTTGATTTTTCAATTTTGAAATCAATGACTTTGGGCTTTTTATCAAAGCGTAGTGTCAACTCATCTCCGTCGCCTTCAACAATCGGCTGGTAATCGTCGTCTTCTTCGTTATCAATAGCTGCCTTTCTTTTAGGTTTTTGTTTCGCTTTACTCTTACTTGCAGGGAAAAACAGACTACGGATATTTTTTACAAACCCCGAGATGGAGGAATTGGTCAGCAATATAATGTCTACCAATGCCAGAGCCGTCAGAATAATGATCGTCCCCAGAACCCGGAAGGTAATGAGAAACGGCAGACTAATCACACCGCCAAGCACCCCTCCGCCCGTAAAGGCCACACCATTCAAATAGAATTGCTTTAGTGCCTCCAGAGGAGACAAGCCGTTATAATCCTCCGGTCTGTAATGTCCCGTCTGCATCATTGCCGAAATAATTAAAAACAGCAGAAAGATATAGAGCGGCTTATTTTTCAGATCCATACCTTCCCGCGTAAAAATTAAAATGGCCGCATAGAGAATAATGACAGGCGGAATCAGAAACGCAGGAATACCCAATAAGCCAAGTGAAGCATCCCGGATGAACGTGCCAAAAAGGCCAATGGAATCCTTCACGTAAAAGCTCAGCATCATTAAAATGCCAAGAGCTAAAAACAGTATGCCCTGTATTTCCTGTAAATGAATGCTGTTACTTTTTTTCTTAAGCTTGTACTTTTTCTTTTGTGTTTTCTTTCTTCTCAAAACTTCACCCCCGGATATTCGTTCAAGCTACCTTATTAATGTACCATATTTTCTCATCATTTTCTATATCTATTTGAGCCTTTCTGAGCCGCTATCTCCGGCCAGCTCAATAATATTCTTATCCTTCGACACATAATACTGTATTTCTCATAAAGCTCACATAAGTATTCTAGCATTTTGATCTCATATAATAATTACTAAAAAAGGAGGATTTTGTACTTATTTGTCTAATTAATACTATTAGTAGTCTCTTATCTAAATATTGCATTGAAAGAGGGTATCTTATGAGAATATTAGCGAAGCTTGCACAGTTCATTTCTACGATTTTATCTAAGGTGATGAAACTTTTAAGCCCGGTGATTGCATTTTTCTCAAATACAAAAAGCATCCGTGCAAAGCTGATATTAGCATTTTCAGTGCCTATTTTTCTGATTGTCCTTCAGGGAATCATTGAATACTCCAATACTTCTAAAACTGCATCAAGTCTGGCTGGTCAATCCTCCATAACTGCAATGGATACCAGCGGAAAATACCTGGAGGTCATCCTGAGAACCGTAGACAATCTTGGAGGTCAGATGTTTTCAAATGCTGACATTCAGAACTATTTATCAACATATTCTACTATAGAAGATATCTTTGAAAAAAAAGAGCTTTCACTCAAAGTCGAAAGTTATTTGATGACCATTTCTGCTTTCAGCCCTGATATCAACAACATAATGATACTACCACTTAAGGAAGGCGTCCCTCCTGCCTATAGCTCATTTTCGACATCTGTAACGCTGAACCAGCTGGAGGACACTTCTGTGATGAACCAACTTCTCAACACCTCAAACGGTGGTGGTTGGTTCGGCTATCATAAAGATCTGGATGCACTGAATAATACTACAGACTCAAACTATTCCCTCTCTTATATGCGATTAATCCGCAGCACAAAAAAAATGGAAAACCTTGGCTTGCTTGTTTTCGATTTAAAACCGGAAGTCATTACAAACCTGAATGAAAGTATTCGATTGGCTGATAACCAGCAAATTCATTTAGTAAGCCCTGACGGGCGGGTTTTCACCAACGGAACCGATGTAAGTGCAACAAGCACGCTGACCGTACAAAAATTTTATACGGATTTGATTGCCTCAGAGAATACGACAGGCAATGAAATGATCTCATTTGAGGGTTCAAAATACCTCATGACATACAGCAAGGTATCCTCTACCGGTTATGTACTCATTGGTTTCATACCTCAAAGTGAACTCACAGCAGCAGCAAAACAAGTAATATGGACAACAGTAGTAATCATTATATTAGCCGGCGTCATTGCGTTCGGCACCGGAATATTCATGGCGAACAGCATGAGCCGTACCATTAACAGAATCATTACAGCATCCGGGGAAGCTGCTTCAGGCAATCTTTCCGTTTCGTTCCATTCACGCAGGAAGGATGAGCTTGGCACACTTACAAGGAGTATCAATTCCATGATTGGCAGCATGCGAAGTCTGATTGAACAAACACTTGGTGTTTCCGAAAACGTTTCTAAATCTTCTCTGACAGTTGCAAAGACCTCCCAACAGGTATCCGCAATATCTCAGGATATTTCCAGAGCGATTCAGGAGATATCCCAGGGTGCTTCGGCACAGGCTGCGGACGCAGAACAGGGTGTTGAGAGAATCAGTTTATTAGCAGAGAAAATTAATCATGTTACAGACAATGCAAAATCAATAGCCCATCTTACAAAAGATACCATGCGAATGACTCAGGACGGTCTGTCCTCCGTTGAGGATCTAGATACCAAGGCAAACAAAACGACAGAAATATCGAAAGAAATCATGGCTGATATACAGGAGCTGAATGTCCACTCCAAGTCTATTGGAAAGATTGTAAAGGTTATTAGCAGCATAGCCGACCAGACTAATTTACTGGCTCTCAATGCCACTATTGAAGCCGCACGTGCTGGTGAAATGGGTAAAGGCTTTGCTGTGGTTGCCGATGAAGTGCGCAAGCTTGCCGAGCAGTCCATGAACGCAACCCGTGAAATAGCCGATATAATCAAAAGTACTCAGGATCAAACTGCAAGAGCTGTTCAAAAGGCTGAAACAACAGAATCGATTCTCAGGTCACAAAACGATGCTGTTGTCAATACGATCAATATATTCAAAGACATCATGATATCGATGGAGACCCTTTCGGCACAGGTCGAGCAGATTATATCAAGAATAACGGAAATGGAAGAAAACAAGGACCAGGCTATTAATGCCATTCAGAATATATCGGCTGTATCCGAAGAAACCGCCGCCTCATCAGAAGAAGTAACCGCCTCGACTCAGGAACAGCTGTCGAGCATTGAAGAGCTTTCACATTATGCAGATGATCTGGAAGAATCGGCTAAGGAGCTTCAGCATTCTATTTCAAAGTTTAAGCTGGACTAATGAACGCTTGTATTGTTAAAAGGGACTGTATTTTAAGGGAACTGCACTTTTTAGGGACCGCCATCAAGGCAGTCCCTTTTCAATGTTCTTACATGCATCATTTGGTGAATCCATCTATGATTTTCAAATTCATTACATCAACCACATTTCCGGGCTGTAGTGCCGGATCCAGAAATGAAGCAGGGTTTGTACTCAGAACCCTTGCAACTTGATAATGATTATCCGGTAGCCGGGCAACCTGTATCCTCTCCCCCTTGTAATCCGCTTCGAAAAACTTCAGCTCTTCCATATAAGTGCTACCATGAAAAACAATTTCTGCAGGTATAATAGAATAAAGCATCACTGCAGATCACCTCCCGGATTGTAAGCACATGTGCTGTTTTGTGCGCTGTTTTGTGCCCTTTTTTGTGCAATCAGCTCATAAAGCTTATTCAAGGAATCCGAAAGTCCACCTACAGCACAAATCAGCTTACTTTTCACCGCTTCTTCACCGAAAGCACTGTTCCTACATCATTGGCCAATTCGCCTGTCTTAAGCATCAGCTCTCTGAAATGATCTTTTGAAATCAACGAATTACTGCTAACAAAGCGAACGACTCTTTCCTGCATTTTGTCAAAATATTCATAGGTCTGAGGCACACCGATGATTAAGCCATTGAGACGGATTGGATGAATGGTCATGGTAGCAGAAGGTGCAATATAGGAGTAATTAGTTGATACTGCCATCGGAACACCAATGCTGTGACCGCCTCCAAGTACGAGTGATACGGTGGGCTTTGACATGCTGGCGATCATTTCTGCTATGGCCAGCCCCGCCTCTACATCCCCTCCCACCGTATTCAATATAAGCAGCAATCCATCAATTTCAACATTCTCTTCAATGGCAACCAATTGCGGTATCACATGTTCGTATTTCGTCGTTTTATTTTGCGGCGGCAGGATAATATGTCCCTCAATCTGACCAATAATCGTAAGGCAGTGAATGTTAC
>JAEZLF010000212.1 GCA_023435925.1 Bacillota bacterium | reverse complement strand
CCTTCAGTAAACCAACTGCGTTTTCCAGCCTGTCAGCCCGAAATGAATTGCTGCAAACCAGCTCGGCGTAAGTGTCCAACGTATGCGCAGGTGTATATTTCACAGGCTTCATATCATAAAGCCTTACTTGAACTCCTCTTTTGGCAGCCTGCCAGGCAGCTTCACATCCTGCAAGGCCTGCTCCTATGATAGTGATCATTTGTTCTGACATCCTTATGTGTTCTCTACCTTCCTGTTACTTAATCTACGTTCTTTTTTCTGATCAGCTTTTGTTATTGTATCTGCGTTCTCTGTTACCTGAGTAAGCTGTTATTCCCGTGTCCCTTCTTTTTCAAATCCGCAGTTTTCGTTGCTGCATTTCAATACAACTTTTTTTCCTGCATATTTCTTTACGAGAAAATTGCCGCAATTCGGACAGTTCTCTCCTGCCGGCATATCCCAGGTCATAAAACTGCATGTTGGATTATTCTCGCATCCAAGATACCTTCTACTCTTTCTGGTCTTTTTGATAAGCACCTTTCCTCCGCATTTGGGGCATGAAACACCTGCCTCCTCAAGAATCGGTCTGGCATTCCGACATTCGGGAAATCCCGGACATGCAAGGAACTTACCATATCTTCCGATCTTAATGACCATATTGCGGCCGCATTTTTCACACAGGATATCCGTTACTTCATCAGGGATTTCAATCTGACCAATCTGCTCTTCCGCTATCTTTAAGGTTTCGGAAAACGGTCCGTAAAAATCTTTTAACAAGTCAGCCCATTTTTTAGAACCTTCTTCTACTTCATCCAGCTTTGATTCCCATTGAGCAGTAAACTGCACGTCAACTATGTCCTTAAAATTCCCTGTCATCAGGTCATTTACTATTTTCCCAAGCTCAGTGGGCAACAGAAACTTTTTATCCTTTTCCACATAACCCCGGGCCAAAATGGTTGTAATTATAGGGGCATACGTACTCGGCCTGCCAATTCCTTTTTCCTCCAGCGTCTTTACAAGAGTTGCTTCTGTGTATCGCAGCGGGGGCTGGGTAAAATGCTGCTTATCCTCAATTTTTACCAGCTCCAGCAGATCTTTTTCCGACAGATCCGGTATGGAAACCTCACTATCCTCCGCTTCTTCATCTTTGCCTTCCATGTATACTGCAATAAAGCCCTTAAACTTGATCTTAGACCCATTTGCTTTAAAGAGCATATCGCCTGCAACAATATCCGCTGCTATTGTATCATACAAAGCCGATGCCATCTGGCTGGCAACAAATCTTGACCATATCAGCTTGTAAAGCTTATATTGGTCATTTGTCAATGAATCCTTGATACTGTCCGGGGACATCTCCACATAAGTAGGTCGGATGGCTTCATGAGCATCCTGGGATGCCGTCTTGTTTTTATAGACCCGGAATTCCTCCGGAAGGTATTTCTGCCCATATTTTTCTGCAATATAGTCCTTGGTAACCTGCTGCGCTTCTGTTGAAATTCTTGTGGAATCAGTACGGATGTACGTTACAAGTCCCACTGCTCCATGTCCCTTGACTTCAATACCTTCATAAAGCTGCTGGGCAACCATCATGGTTTTCCTGGTAGGGAATCCCAACTTTCTGGCTGCTTCCTGCTGCATCGTACTCGTAATAAAAGGCGGCGCCGGCGCTCTTTTCTTTTCACTGTTCTTAACCTTCTGTACGGTATACTTTTTACCTTTCAGCTGCTCCAGAATCTCCTTAACCTGTGCTTCATTCTTCAGTTCAATTTTTTCATTCACATTTCCGTAGAATTTGGCGTCAAAGGATGCCTCCTGCTTTTTTCTTGAAAGCCTGGCTGTAATGGACCAGTATTCTTCCGGTTCAAATTTTTCAATTTCTTCCTCTCTATCACAAATCAGCCTCGTTGCAACAGACTGCACACGACCGGCACTAAGCCCTTTCCTGATTTTTCTCCAAAGCAGTGGGCTGATCTTATATCCTACAATTCTGTCCAGTATTCTCCTGGCCTGCTGCGCATCCACCAGATCCATGTCAATCTTTCTGGGAGACTTTATTGCATTCTTCACAGCATTCTTGGTTATCTCATTAAATGTAACTCTGCATTTATCCTTCTCATCGATATTGAGAATGTTGGCAAGATGCCATGAAATAGCTTCTCCTTCACGGTCAGGGTCCGTAGCAAGATACACTTTCCCGGCAGCTTTCGCTTCCTTTTTCAGCTTGCTTATTACATCGCCCTTGCCGCGGATGGTAATATACTTCGGTTCAAAGTTGTTCTCAACATCGACACCAATCTGACTCTTGGGCAAATCTCTGACATGCCCCACAGAAGCCAGAATCTTGTAATCCTTGCCGAGAAACTTTCCTATTGTATTTGCCTTTGCAGGTGACTCCACTATTACCAGGTTTTTTGCCATTATATCCTCCCTAAATGATGTTCGTTTAAATCATATACTATCACATTTTAAAACAAAATCTACAATATGTAAATTTTTTATTTGTGCTTTATTCCGATAACCGGTAAATCTTCCCGGGTAGTTGTTCCACAAATCCGCTCAATTCCAGCATCACCAGAACAGATCCCGCAAGCTGCACACTGATTCCGCAATCCCGTGCAATCCTGTCGATATGAGCCGGTCCATTCTCCAAACTTTTTGCAATACTTTTTTCATTCCCCCCAAGAATGCTTGCATTCATTTTATTATCGTTACAAAGACTATTATTTGTCCCATGAGTGATTTTCAATTCATCCAAAATATCGTCTACGCTTGTAACGACGATTGCACCATCCTTGATCAGCTTGTTTGTTCCCGAGCTGTTCCTGCAATTTATGTTTCCCGGAACTGCAAACACATCCTTTCCCTGTTCAAGAGCAAATTCCGCTGTAATGAGAGAACCACTCCTCTCATTTGCTTCAATGATAGCAACCCCTTGTGACAATCCGCTGATGATACGGTTTCGGGCAGGAAAATGGAATGCCAGCGGAGGGGTACCGGGTACATATTCCGATATCACTGCACCTGATTGGCATATTCTTTTCTGAAGCTCTCTATTCTCAGAGGGGTATGTGATATCAATCCCGCAACCCAGAACAGCAATTGTTCTGCCTCCGCCTTCCATAGCACCCCCATGAGCCCTTGAGTCAATTCCTCGTGCCATGCCGCTCACAACAGTTACACCGTTTTCCGCAAGTTCCTGCGATAAGCGCCTTGCCATATCCAATCCGTAGTATGTTGCCCGTCTTGAACCGACAATTGCCACACAGACAGCCTCCTTCTCCAGCTTGCCAAGGCAATATAACACAACCGGCGGATCCGGTATGTTTTTCAGTTCTTCCGGATACATGCCATCCTTTATTGTTATAATATTTGCATTGCACCGGTTAATTTTATCTAACAAACCGGGCAAATCCTCTCTGGTTTTTTTATCTATTATTGCATCAATGATCCGCGGCGTACAAAAATGCAAAGCCTTCAGCTCCGACTCCGAACACTCCCATATAAGGGCAGGGTCACCAAAGTAATCCAGCAGCTGCAATCGGTGGCGTATTGAAATTCTGACTATCGAACTTAACCATACCCAATATTTTATATTGCTAATCATTTAAATATTCCACACCTTTCTGTCCAGACTCCTGTACTGGATTGCTTCTGCCAGGTGTAACGGCCTGATGTCCTCGCTGCCGTCCATATCAGCTATGGTTCTGGATACTTTCAGTATTCTGCTATGTGCTCTCGCGCTCATACCAAGCTTGTCAAATGCATTTCTCATGATGTCTCTGCATTTCACATCCAATCTGCAGAACTGATTCATCATGGCCGGCTGCAGTTGAGAATTGGAATAAATCCGGAGTCCTTTGTACCTTTCAAGCTGAATATCTCTTGCTTTTTCGACTCTTGCCCTGATGGTATGGGATGCATCTCCTGCAGCACCGTTGTCCAGATCCTTGTATTTTATCGATGCCACCTCAATATGAATATCCATCCGATCCAGCAGCGGCCCAGAGAGGCGGCCCAGGTACTGTTGTATTTGTTTGGGAGTACATGTACATTCGCCGGATGAGTCAAGAAACCGTCCGCACTTACAAGGGTTGGCTGCACAGATTAGCATGGTTTTGGCAGGGTAGGTCAATGTCGCATTCACACGGGAAATTGTGATCAGTCCGTCCTCCAGCGGCTGTCTCAGGGCTTCCAATGACTTTTTGCTGAATTCCGGAAGCTCATCCATAAAAAGAACTCCATAATGGGCGAGGCTTAATTCTCCCGGCTTTGGGATCGCTCCTCCCCCGACAAGTC
Organism: Bacillota bacterium; assembly: GCA_023435925.1. Classification (GTDB taxonomy): domain Bacteria; phylum Bacillota; class Clostridia; order Acetivibrionales; family DTU013; genus JAEZLF01. Next base: position 14,947 of record JAEZLF010000212.1, on the reverse strand, counting down.
CCGTATCTGAAATGGTGTGGTGGGGCGTTCTGAAGGGTCTGGCTGTGATCAGGGGCATCCCTTTCGGAAGAAAACCTGCAATGCTATGTATCTTGGTTACCTCCAGGGCTTCTTCAAATGTCATGGAGGGCAGTATGGTAGGCAGTCTCTTGGCCAACATGGTTTTACCGCAGCCAGGAGCTCCGATCATGATACAGTTATGTCCGCCGGAGGCTGCTACCTCCAGTGCCCGCTTGACATTTTCCTGGCCCTTGACATCGGCAAAATCTACATCATAATCTGTTCTGCCGGTTTTCATATATTGATCGCCGCACTCAAAGGGCTCGATGTCAGATGCTTTATTAATATAAGAAACCGTTTCTTTCAGATTTTTTACAGGGATGATACGCAGACCTTTGACGACAGCAGCTTCCTGCGCATTTGCTTCAGGTAGAACCAGACCCACAATTCCGTTTTGTTTGGCGCAGACTGCTATGGGTAATACACCTCTTACAGGCTTTATTGCACCATCCAGTGAAAGCTCCCCAATAAATATGAAGTCTCCCAGGAATTCTTGATGAACTATTCCAGACGATGCTAAAACGCCTAATGCGATCGCCAGATCGAAGGAAGATCCTTCCTTTTTTAGATTGGCGGGAGCCAGGTTCATGGTAATCCTGCGTATAGGAAACTCATACCCGGCATTTTTAATAGCTGACCGCACACGCTCTCTTGCTTCTCTGATTGCAGTATCACCGAGCCCGACAATATCAAAAACCGGAATCCCGCTGCTGATATCTGTTTCCACATCAACGATATAGCCGTCAATTCCAAGTAAGCCACAGCTTTTGAGTTTTGAGTACATACCCCACAGCCTTTCGCTAGTATATGTTGTATTGTAATACAATTATTTCCAACATAATACTACTATAAATGACCTGGTTTGTACATACCTAAAATACATATTATGTAAAATTATTGCATTTACTTGTCCTTCAGCAGCTTGTGAAGCTCATCCATGAATGTATTAATATCCCGGAACTGTCTGTATACGGACGCAAACCGGACATAGGCAACTTCGTCAATTTCTTTCAGTCGGCTCATAACCATTTCACCGATTTCCTGGGTCGTAATTTCTCTCTTCAGTGAATTCAGTATCTGGCCCTCTATCTCGTCTACCATTTTCTCCAGCTCATGAATAGAAACAGGCCTTTTTTCACAGGCTCGCAGCAACCCATTGAGGAGCTTATCCCTGTCAAAGGCTTGTCGGGTCTTGTCCTTCTTTATAACCATCAGGGGCACACTTTCAACCTTTTCATAGGTTGTGAAGCGTTTCAGACACTTAGTGCATTCCCTTCGTCTTCTGATGGATGTGTTCTCTTCAGTCGGTCTTGAATCGATTACCTTATCCTCCGCAAAACCACAATATGGACACTTCATTTGTTTTCCTCCCAACCGGCAGCCACTGCCTGTTACGTTTTATCATAAATAAATCCTTGATACTTATCACTATTATACAATATCGGCTATTTCCGTGAAATGTTTAGGAATCGCTATAATATAAAGAACAGGAACAAATATTTTATCCGATCCTCAGTCAAAATATCTTTTAATATACCTCTCATCAAGGTCTACCAGTATGATATCTTCACCGATCTTTCTTATTTTGTCCCAGGGTATCACAAACTCACTATCCTTGCCCAGAAGTCCAAAAAGCTTTCCAACTCCGGGCAATATGATGGCGTCAATTCTGCCGGCCTCCAGGTCTATTTCCACATCTGATACAAAGCCCAGCCTTTTGCCATCTGACATATTGATCACTTCTTTTTGCCTAAAATCTGAAGAACGGTTCATACTATTCACCAACTGTCTTCGTATAGTTAAATTCAGGGCTACATTTTCAGTTCTTACAATAAATATATGTGCTTAAATAAGAAAAATGATTTCTGCTTCGTATACAGCGGGAGGAAAATGCTATATATAAAAAAAACACCTTTCGGTGTCTTTGGTAAATCAGCTTTAAATGTATTTTTTCATATGCAGCAACGCCGTTTTTTCAAGTCGTGACACCTGTGCCTGTGATATGCCAATTTCTTCGGCGACCTCCATCTGTGTCCTTCCTTCAAAAAACCGGAGATTCAATATCAACTTTTCTCTGCCATTGAGTTTTCGCATCGCTTCCTTGAGTGATATTCCCTCAAGCCAATTTTCATCGATATTCTTTTCGTCTTTCACCTGGTCCATCACATAGATCGCATCTCCTCCATCATGATAAACAGATTCAAACAATGAAATCGGATCCTGTATGGCATCCAGTGCGAATACCACCTCTTCCTTTGGAAGCTGGAGTTCATTAGCGATTTCAGCTATTGTCGGCTCCTTGGAATTCCTGCTTGTTAATCTCTCCTTAGCCTGAAGTGCCTTGTATGCAATGTCTCTGAGTGAACGGCTTACCCGGATGGAATTATTATCCCTCAAATATCTTCGGATTTCACCTATGATCATGGGTACTGCATAGGTAGAAAATTTCACATTCTGACTGACATCAAAGTTATCGATTGCCTTTATGAGTCCAATACAGCCAACCTGAAACAGATCATCCACATACTCTCCCCTGTTGTTAAACCTCTGTATCACACTCAACACAAGCCTAAGATTACCATTAATAAATTCTTCACGTGCTGTGATGTCTCCTTTATGCATCCTTTCAAATAATACTTTTTTTTGCTCGTTGGATAAAACCGGCAGCTTCGAGGTATTTACACCACATATTTCCACTTTGTTGATTAGCATTTTAAAACCTCCCGGCATCATATTGTCTATCTCCTGCGGATAGTAACATTATTGCCATGGAGGTCTTTTTTATACTGCAAAAACTTTTAAAAATATTTGTCAAAGCCCTTGACAATAGCGGTTTGTAAGGATACAGCGACACTCCTGAAAAGTCCGTAGCCGAGGAGTGTCCCAATTCATTGTGTCCCTGTTAAACCATTCGGTTGATTTCTTTTTTCAGTCGGCTGATGATTCTCTTTTCCAGTCGCGAGATGTACGATTGTGATATACCGAGCAAATCTGCAACCTCCTTCTGAGTCTTTTCAATACCATTGGAAAGACCAAACCGCAGCTCCATTATTTTCTTCTCCCTGGCTGACAGTTTTTTCATTGCTGTATTCAGCAGTTCCCTGTCGACTTCATCCTCAATACTTCGGTGAATAATATCGTTTTCTGTACCAAGTATATCGGAAAGCAGGAGCTCATTTCCATCCCAATCGATATTTAACGGTTCATCAATAGAGATCTCCGTCTTAATTTTGTTATTCCTTCTCAGATACATCAGTATTTCATTTTCAATACATCTTGATGCATAGGTGGCCAGCTTTATATTCTTGGATGGATTAAAGGTATTAATTGCCTTAATAAGTCCAATCGTGCCTATGGAAACCAAATCCTCCACACCTATGCCTGTATTTTCAAATTTTCTTGCGATATATACCACAAGCCGGAGGTTTCGCTCAATTAAAATACTCTTTACACCAAAATCCTGAGCTTCCAGTTTTGCCAGCAAATAGCTTTCTTCGTCCAGACTGAGAGGCGGCGGCAGTGCTTCACTCCCACCTATGTAATGTACCGGATAGCCTTTGCCTGCCTTTAGCTTATTCAGCAGGTTCAGAAAACTGATCCGTAAAAGTAGTTTTAACCTTTTAAAAATGCTCATTGAATATCTCCTTTCGGTGGCTGCCTTGTGCTACATTAGTTCAGGGTTTAGTAACGCCTTGTATTTCTCATTTCTGGACAAAGCCTTATTATAGATACCAATTATTACATCATTTACCCCTTTCCTCTCATTTTCCTTCCCAATCTTGATATAGTCAGGTCTGAAGCCAATCAGCATGCCATTTTCCTTTCCCAGAGAAGTAAACGGTATCAGCCTGAATCTGGAGAACCATGTAGAACACGAAATCGTGCTTGTTATCGTATTCAGATCCTCGTCATAATCTTTTTCAAAAATATTCCGGATATCCTCGGGCAAAAGCTCCTTTATTGCTGTAAATTCCACCACCACAACAGGCATGTTTGTTAAGGGGTCATGCAGCGAATTTCCTGTATCTACAAGTGCATCCAGCTCTATCGCCTTTCTGTCAAAAGCGATGCAGAGCTGTACAAGCACTTTTTCTCTTAAGAATTTATTTTGAATAACATCCCATATCACTCGGAGAATGATAAAGCTAACTGCAAGTGCCAACAGCAACTCTGTTAGTTTGCTATTCATAAATCCAGGGCCGGACATTAGAACTCCATTTTTCACAATGCCTCCACTCCGGTTAAAGAACAGAAAAGCAAAGCCGGCTCCCGCAAATAGGAATGTTGAAGCATAAAATAGAATCAATGTTCTGAAAAAAGCAGATAGTTTATGGAAATTAAATGTCACAGCAACCATTGCAAAGGATAACAATATTTTAGAGAATATGGTGGTAACTATTTTAATCGTGGGAAGAAGCAGCATTATAGCAAGATAAAGCGCTCCGATCAAAGCTCCCAGCAAAAGTCTAAAACTGCTTGCTTGGTTTTTCGAGAACTTTGCTGTCACTAATAATATCAAATAATTTATTACAATATTCTCAAGGATAATGATATCCAGATATATTTCCACCGATATACCTCACATAATATGCCATACATCCCCTATTTTACATATATTCATATGCATGTTCTAATATGCTTCTCCCGTAAACAGCTTTTAGAATATTATATTTTATTTGTTATGCTTTTTATGTCATTTGCCACTGTAGAAATAAGGAATTATACGACAAAAAGCCCGGGCTTTCTCACTCCCGGGCTTTATTCCGCTTCAATTTTCTAAAAAAGAATTATTGAAATGTCATGATCATTTAAATCTGTTTTTTCTGAGAAAAGTGGGTATTTCCAGTTCATCCTCCGATACCTCGCCTGCTGTATGACGTTTGATGACAGCCTGCTCCGGCTTATTCTGAACCTTTTCAACAATTTTATCAATTTTCTTAATAATGGGTCCTTTTTCAAAACCTGTTGCAATAACTGTAATCAGCATCTCATCCTTCAGGTTTTCATCTATTACTGCACCGACAATGATATTTGCATCCGGATCAGCAGATTTTTGAACCAGTTCAGCAGCAAGGTTAACCTCGAAGAGTCCCAGATCCGCACCGCCTGTAATGTTGAGAAGAACCCCTCTGGCGCCTTCAATGGAAGTTTCCAGCAGAGGACTTTGTATTGCCTGTCTTGCAGCTTCCTCTGCCCTGCCGTCGCCGGATGCTCTGCCAATACCCATGTGTGCAAGACCGGTGTCCAGCATGATGGTTTTCACATCGGCAAAGTCCAAATTGATAAGACCGGGTACTGCAATAAGGTCAGATATGCCCTGTACACCCTGGCGAAGTACATCATCTGCCATTCTGAATGCATCAATGATGGAAGTTTTCTTTTCTGCAACCTGTAATAACCTGTCATTTGGTATTGTGACCAGTGTGTCGACAACACCCTTCAGATTATCGATACCGTTTTCGGCATATTGCATTCTTTTACGTCCTTCAAACATAAATGGCTTGGTAACAACACCCACCGTGAGTATTCCCATTTCCTTGGCGATCTGAGCAACTACAGGTGCCGCACCTGTACCGGTGCCGCCTCCCATTCCAGCTGTAACGAAAACCATATCGGCTCCTTTGACAGCCTGTGCAATTTCATCCTTGCTTTCATTAGCAGCTCTTTCACCGATCTCAGGATTCGCTCCAGCACCAAGTCCCTTAGTCAGTTTATCACCTATCTGTATTTTAGTATTTGCCTTTGAAAGGAAAAGTGCCTGTTTATCCGTATTAATAGCAATAAACTCTACTCCGCGAAGTCCTGCGGTTATCATTCTGTTGACGGCATTATTGCCTCCACCGCCGACGCCTATGACCTTTATCTGGGCAAACTGTTCCATATCGATATCAAACTCCAGCAAATTGAATCCCCCTTCATCTTCGTCATTGGTTGGCTTTAAATTAATTAAATAATAACTTATTCCTACCATTAAAGCAAGCTTAGTTTAACAAAAAATTCTATCTCAAAGTAAGATGGATTTTCTCAAAAATCATCTAAAAGCTTTTATCAGATATCTTAAAAATACCCCTCAAAAAATCTCCTTAAAAAACTTTGCGATTTTCGCCATGATTGATTCACGCCGCTGTGTTCTGCTGGTCTTTTTAAGCTTGATTTCACTGGCATGGCTTCCGCCTTTATTAATATTGGCGATATAACGTATCATTCCAGCTGAAGCAATAAACTCCGGCTTGGAAACACCCTGCAGTTGACCGGCTTGAACAACTCTTACAGGCACCCCGAACACCTCCTGAGCTAGTTGTTTACTGCCATCAACATAGGAAATTCCTCCGCCTGTCAGCACCACACCACCTCCCGGAGTCAGCAGTGAATCCGCTTTTTGAATCTGGTTTCTGCAAAGAGAGAATATCTCATAAACACGTGCTTCAATAATCTCTACTACTTCCGATACTTTTACATTTTTCTTTTTATTCTCATTAATATCAAATACAGATATTTCCTGATCGTTTTTTATAAGGGATGTCAATGCCAGCTCGAACTGCCGCTTGATTTTCTCCGCTTCTGTATTGGATATACGAAGTCCGATGGCAATGTCATTGGTGATATGATCACCGCCAACAGGTATTGAATCATAGAATGCCAGCCGTTTTCCCTGGTAAACCGATATGTCGGAAACACCACCGCCTACATCCAATAATATCACACCAATATCACGTTCATCCTGTGAAAGACATATTTCCCCTGTTCCGAACGTTTCCGCCACAATACCGTCAATTTGAATTCCTGCTCTTTCAACACTCTTAACGATATTCTGAACCGATGTAATTTTACCCACGACAATATCAGCATCAACCTCAAGTCTGGTACCCACCATTCCCACAGGGTCAATAATTTCATCATATCCATCAATAATATATTGTCTAGTTGCAACATCAATAAGTTGTCTGTCTTCTGGTATATCAACATCACGGACAGACCGAAGAATACTTTTGATATCCTGTTCTGTGATTTCCCTGTTTCCATTATCGATACTCAACCAGCTTCTATTATTAACAACACTTACGTGCATACCATGAATATTTACAAACGCAGAGCCTACCTTCATATTGGCCTGAGATTCAGCTTCTTCAACCGCTGCTTTGATAGAGGCTGCGGTACTGTCAATATCAACAATAACGCCCTTTTTTAAACCGTTACATGGAGACATTCCCCGGCCGATAATATCCAACTGGGAATTCTTATTTACACTTCCAATAATCACACAAACATTGGAAGTTCCGATGTCAATGCTAATAATCAAATCGCCCACAGAAGAAACCCCCTAATAAACTACCTATATATTATCGTTTTTAGCCGACTTATTCAACATATATCTGCGAATAATTGCGAAATTCAGGAATAGTCTGTTACCAAATGCGAAAATTGCTGCCAGATAGATATCAATTCCCAACTGATCCCCAATGTACGCAAGAGCTGCGGCTAATAGCGCATTCCCAAAAAAACCAGAAACAAAAATTTTCATATTAAACTTCTTCTGCAAAGTAGCTGCAACTCCACCGAACACTGAATCCAGTGCTGCAAGAATAGCCACAGCCATATATGTGGAGTACTGCTGAGGAATATTTACCGGAATCAAAAAAACCCCGATCAAAATTCCAATAATCATACCTAAAATTGGCAGCATCGTTCTTACCCTCCGTTTTCCGGTGTAAATACGGGATTTTCATTGAAAGAAAAATCCAATTTACCCTTTTCATTTTTTTTAATATTATTCGTAAATATTGTTTTTGCCGCTGTAATTTTGTAATGGAGATCCTCTGCTTCCCCCAGATTAACTTCGACTCTCTCATCCAGAGAAAAGCTGACATTGTAAAGGTCTGCCACGTCTACATAGTCAACACCCGGTGTTAACTTTTCAGTCTCCGTTGCATCGATTCTCTCAATTGCATCATATACTCTAAAAGCAGTAGAAAGTACCTCCTCCTGTATTCCTAATTTTTGTCCGGGTTGGTATGCATTCAGCGTAATCCCTTTAATGACAGGAAGATCAAGTCCGCTCATATCCGGGGTGATTTCCAGCAGATATCCTTCTTTATCAATTAGAAGGCTTGTCCCTCTCATGCTTAGAATGGCTGCTGCTTCCCTCTCCTTTATTTCTATGCTGACCGTATCTGGTAAAACAAATCTGGCCTTAACATCCTTTACATATGGACAGCTTTTCAATATCGCTTCTTCGGCCGATTCAAAACGTAAGACATAGGCTCTTCCCGGATCCCTATATAATACTCTGAAGCCATTTTCCCCTTCACGGATACCAGAAATAGCCGCCAGTGTATCCGTATTGTAATGTGCAGAACCCTTTGTCACGATCCGGCCAATATTAAAAAAAGGTGATAAAGCTGAATAAACTAGCGTTGTTACAAGTAATGCCGTGATCAGCAGTGATTTTATCCAACGCAGCAAACGTTTAAGCTTTTTCTTCCTTTTTAGCTTTTTTTGCGGGTCTTCCTGTTCTTTTTTTTTCTTTCGTACCTTCATGAATCTCCCTCTGAATACCTAAATCTATACTTCTTTATACAATGCGTTGTATAGATGCTCCAATCTGACTCAGTTTCTCTTCAATATTTTCATATCCACGGTCAATATGCTTGATGTCAGAAATAATCGTTTCTCCTTCTGCTGCAAGCCCTGCCAGTATAAGCGCTGCGCCTCCCCTCAGATCACGGGCACAAACATTAGCTCCAATAAGCTTTTTCACACCTCTTATAACGGCAATACGGCCTTCAAGCTTGATATTAGCACCCATTCTCAATAACTCGTCCACATGCTTGTACCGATTTTCAAAAACTGTTTCAACCATAATACTGGTTCCTTTTGCGACGGTTAACATTGCAACAAGCTGAGCCTGCATATCCGTTGGGAATCCGGGATATGGCAATGTCCTTACAATATCAACTCCCCGTAACCTGGATGGACCGGCAATCAACATAGAGCTGCCCTTAATACCTATACGGCATCCGCTTTCACGCAATATCGCGATGATAGAGCTCATATGTTCCGGAATTACGTTTCTTAGAATCAATTCGCTGCCCGTAATCCCGGCGGCAGTCATATATGTACCTGTCACAATCCGATCTGTAATTATCGTATGCTCTGTATTCCTTAGTTTATGGTTGCTTCCGCATATTTTCACAATACTGGTTCCTGCACCATTTACCTGTACGCCTGTTGCCTGAAGATAGTTCTGTAAATCCAATATCTCCGGTTCTTTGGCAGCATTTCTGATAATGGTGTCACCATCTGCAAAAACCGATGCAAGCATGATGTTTTCTGTTGCACCTACACTGGGATAATCCAGCTGTATGTCACAGCCCTTTAGTCGCTCCGCTTCGCAGTATATAAACCCTCTTTGGGCATCCATCACCTTCGCGCCCATACTTCTGAGCGCTTTGAGGTGCAAATCTATCGGTCTCGGACCTATCTCACACCCACCCGGGTGGTTAACCATTTAGGCATTGCCTATACTAATTCTACCACTCATAAAAAAAGGTATCAACTTAATAATATTGAGTTTTCTTCCGGATTACGTTAGAATAATCTGAAATAGCGGTAAAGCATGATTATTTCAGACCGGAAATATCCGTATAAATGGATCAGTTCGTTTTAGGACGGTGGCTAAATTGAGCAGAAAAAATCACAAATCGGAAAATGAATTAAAGAAAAGTTTAACTCTTGTCACCTTGGCTGCAGCCTTAGGACTTCCATTTTTTTCTGTCATTAACGGACCTGCCATTACTGGTTTCACCAGAATGCTGGGTGCCAATGATTTTGTTTACTCTGTCATTATGGCAATGCCTGTGATCGGAGCTATTGTTCAGGTCTTCATATCCTATATGATGGTAAATTCGGGTAAACGAAGGCCGCTTTTTCTGATAGCAGGCTTCATTCACCGCCCTATGTGGTTCTTGATAGCGTTTGTACCTTTTTTACTGAATCCTGATAAAACAAAAGCAGGCATTATCGTTATCACTATACTCATTGCAATATCATCGGTTGCCAACTCTGTTGTCGGCATGGCCTTTAACTCGTGGATGGGTGCTCTGGTACCGTCGGAAATAAAAGGGCGTTTTTTCAGCAAGCGTACTATGATTTATACTATCACAGGTGGTATTGGGGCATTGCTATGCGGATTGCTGCTGGATAGAATACAGGGGTTCAACGGATATGCATTGGTTTTTGTCGTTGCTGCCGTGCTGGGAACTGTTGATATTGTGATCTTCTTCTGGGTAAAAGATCCTCCCATGGAAATACCTCCAGAGAAACAGGCCTTTAACAGATTGTTCATCGAACCCTTCAGGGATCGAAATTATCTAAAATACATGCTTTTCGTAGCCTTTTGGTATTTCTCAGTAAATTTATCAAGTCCCTTTTTCAATGTTTTCATGATAGAAGAGCTAAAAATGAACTTCTTAATTATATCCTTATTCACTCAGGTAACTGCCAATCTGATTACGATATTCTCCATACGATTCTGGGGAAAGCTTACAGACCGTTATGGAAGCAAGCCTGTGATGCAGCTTTGCTGTGTTTTCCTTTTCTCGATACCTCTCATCTGGCTTTTTGTAACTCCTGGGACGACATGGGTTGTAATGATTATCAATATTATCATCGGTCTATTCTGGCCCGGCTTTGAAATGACTTCTATGAATCAGTCCATCTGGCTTGCTCCCGAAAAAAATCGCTCCATATATATCGCAAATTACAGCCTGGTTGTTATGTTGATCGGAACTGCTGCTGCCTATCTGTTGGGCGGTGCATTTATGCAGTTCACAAGCTCTGTAATACCGGCAGAGGGCATTTCTGTCACCGGTGAATTGAATTTCGGCAGATATCAGCTGCTGTTTATCCTCTCGGGCCTATTCAGGCTCCTGGTATTATGGTTTGGTTTCCGAACATACGATGAAAAGGGATCCAGCAGCCTCAAAAAGATGCTTTCTGATTTCAGAGCAGCATTCAAATTACGTTAACGCATATTCCGGGGCTGGTCGCAATCTAAAGCTTGCTGCTCGCCTATGCAACCTAAATGAATCCGGCATATGCTCACAAAAAAGGACGATTAAGCATCACATAGCTGCCGTATTTTGCAGCAGTCTTTTTTAGTTCTGCTTCCAATGTATCTGAATCGCTATGGATGACCACTCCAGCAATCCCTCTGTAAATGCGCAAAGTATTGTTGAGTGCCGCAACCGACCGGGTTTCTATTATGACCGGTTCCTTTACATACCCCTGTAAAACATTGATAAGACTCGGCAGCAGCCCAGTATCACCATTTTCTCCATCAAAATGAACATAAATGGCATCATATCCTTCAGATGCCATGTCCAGGGCGGCATCCTCCAGGTAAGCCCGGTCGTTCCGGATCAAGGCGCTATATAATTCTGTGCCTTCCAACAGCTTCATTACTCCGAGGTTCTCCTGTTTCAATTGATCTGCGTCAATACACTTTACATTGGAGGTAATCAGGCTTTTGGTTCGGTTTTTAACAGGCATGGGCTCCAGGTTTGCAACACGGGATTTCAATGCTTTTATAAACTCAGGAGTGGAGCCGCAACATCCTCCAAGGAGTCTTGCTCCGTATTTTACAAACTGAGAAGTACGTTCGGCAAAATGCTCCGCTGTTTCCGCGTACCGGACACATCCATCTATCATTTGCGGAATACCCGCATTGGGTTTTACGCTGAGGTAGCCTCCTCCGGCTTCATACATCACCTTCACAATATCAAGCATATGCTCGGGGCCAAAGGAACAATTTGTTCCTGCAAGATCCGCTCCAAGTGATTTAAGTACCACTGCGGCGACATACGGATCCGTACCCATCAATGTCCGCCCGCCGCTTTCGAATGCCAGAGAACAAATGACTGGCAGGTTTGTTGTATCTTTTGCAGCCAGCAAAGCAGCATGCAGTTCGGCCAGATCGGTAAAGGTCTCAAAATTGATTACATCTGCGCCTCCATCCGCTACTGCCTTTACCTGTTGACAATATATTTCATAGGACTTATCGAATGTCAATTCACCGGAGGGTTCAAAGAGCAGTCCTGACGGTCCTATTGAAGCACAGACAAATATACTGTCTCCTGCTTCCTCCCTCGCCAGCTTTGCTCCTTGAAAATTAATCTCATACACTTTATCTTCCAGGGAATATTTCTGCAAATGAACAAGGTTGCCCGGGAATGTATTTGTTTGAATGACGTCAGACCCTGCTTCGATATATGAGCGGTATACTTTCCTGACAGTTCCGGGATTTGTCAGATTCCAAAGCTCACCGCATTCACTTCCCTTCAAGCCAAACTTTTGAAGTAAGTATCCTTTCGAGCCGTCATGAACAAGAATCCTATTCTCTATCTCTTTTAAAAAATCACCCATGTATTAAGTCCTCCCGGAAATCACTAGCTCTTTATATTATGTTTGAAAGCATATATTGCTGCCTGGGTTCGATCCGATACATTCAGCTTTCTAAAAATGTTTGAAACATGATTTTTTACTGTCTTTTCACTGATGTATAGTTTTTTCGCAATCTCTTTGTTAATCAGCCCCTCGGCAATCAGCTCGAGAACCTCGATCTCTCTTGATGTAAGATTATTATCATCATGTTTTTCCTTTTCATTCATGGTAACCCTGTTAAATTCTTTTACCAGCTCCGTTGTCATATTAGGTTGGATAAACGATTGCCCTGTGTGAACATTCCGGATAGCCTCAATGAGAACCGACGGCTCTGCGTCCTTAAGCACATACCCTTCCGCACCCATCCGAAGCGTTTTAAACAGATATTCTCTGTCCTCATGTATCGTCAGGACTATAATCTTGCTCCGCAGTTTTTCCTGTTTTATTTCTTTAATAGCTTGCAGACCGTTTGAACCCGGCATATTTATGTCCATCAAGATCACATCCGGTGTACATTCTCTCGCCAACTCAACTGCTTCAGCGCCATTCGATGCCTGTGCTATCACAACAATATCCTTCTCAAGCTCCAGAATCTGTTTCAGTCCCTGCCTTATCAGTGAATGGTCGTCAGCAATCAGTACATTAATTCGATCCATCTACTCAACCCCCTCTTCCTGTGTATAAGGTATCATTATATTCATTCGGGTCCCTTTTCCCGGTTCCGAGTTGATACTCATCTCACCACCCAGCAATTCCACTCTCTCTCTCATACTGACCAGTCCGAAGCCTCTGCTGATATCACTGTTTGCCTTAAGCTGTTCGGTATCAAAGCCTTTTCCATCATCGTATATATAGAGCGATAACTTACTGTCCTGAAAAGCAATATTGATTGATACATTTGCTGCTTTTGCGTGCTTTGTTACATTATTCAATGCCTCCTGTACAATTCTGAACACTGTAAGTGAAATTACCGGCTTCACATCACTATCCGGTCCCTTTGTCTGAAACAAAACGGCAACTCCGGACTCTTCCTGATAGTTCAGCAGATATCGCTGCAATGTAGGTATCAGACCTAAATCGTCAAGTGACATTGGCCTTAAATTATATATAATCTTTCTGACATCCTGCAGACTGTCCCGTACAATTTTTTTAAGACCGCGCAGCTCCTCACGGGCTTTTTCAACATCAACATCAATCATTCTTTCACAAATTTCTGCTTTCAGAACAACATTGGACATCAACTGTGCCGGTCCATCGTGAATATCTCTTGCAACACGTTGGCGCTCTTCCTCTTGCGCTTTTATGATCTTCAGTCCAAGCAACTGCCTTTGCTGTAAATCCTCCAACTGATAGCTTACTTCCAAAAGATCTCCGGTCAGATATCCTAGAGCTGCTCCTACCTGTGTTATGAGGTTTTCAGCTTTTTGTACCGTCTTATAAGCTTCCTTGATCCGGATTTCCAGATCATTTCTGCGCCGAATAAGAAACTGTTCCATCTCTCTCTTGACTGCAAGCTCTACACGCAAATTATCGGCTTTTTCGTAAGCCTCCTTTAGCTCTTCCTGGGTATAATTTGAAAATCCCCGGTTAATAAGCATCAGCTTACGCTTGCTTTCCTTCAGCAATCCTTCAATCGTTTCAACCTCTTCTATCAATTGTCTTACCTGTTGTTTGAGCATACTGAGCTCTTCATCCAGTCTTTTGCATTCCTTTCGAGAGCTCTCAGCGATATCATAGATTTCAGTCTTGCTGTTATTTATAGCTTCAATTGTCTTTTTAACTATTTTATCGAGTCTGACAATATCAATTTTATTGCCGTTCAATTAATCCACCTTTGCCTTTCATACTGCAATTCATATGTAACAGATTTACTTATTCTACAAAAGCTCAACTAAATCCTTTGTTATTATTATGAAATTAATGTTATAAAAAAAATGCTGTTGACAAACGAGGTAGATTGCCTTTATAATATGTAAGTGTTCGAAAGGTACGCGCCATTAGCTCAGTTGGTAGAGCACCTGACTCTTAATCAGGGTGTCCCGGGTTCGAATCCCTGATGGCGCACCAAAAGTAAATTGAAGACTTCCGAGGTTTCAACCGGAAGTTTTTTTATTGCCTTTTTATGTGTAATAATTGATTGGTATACATATAATTCATTATTTTTCATTATTCATCCATTTTTCTCAGAAAACTATTTTCAATAGCAATTTTCAATAGTATACTGGTAATTGAATTATAAAAATTTCCATTTTTTTAGTTTTTAATTTATTGCGCATCGCTCTATCGATAAATGTACCGTTATCGAATTCATCCATGATTTAAATTTTATGGGGAGGTTGAAGCAAATGCTTTCGATCGCTATTCTTGATGACAATATTAGACTTCTTGAAGAATATGAACAGATTATTCCAGCATGGCTCAACAAGAATAATATACCGGGCCAAAT
>JAEZLF010000194.1 GCA_023435925.1 Bacillota bacterium | reverse complement strand
AGTAGCGATTTCCGCAAGAATTTTTGTGGATAAGCTATTGCATCCACAGCCGGATAGACAAAGAAAAAAACGGTCTAATAAAAACCGTTTAAAATAATAACTCTGATTTAAACCTGACAGCAACAAGTGTCGCCGTCCTTATTTATATTATAACACTTTAATAATGATTGTAAACATTTGAAAAGTAAAAAGAAGCAACTTGACTTTGATGAGATGCTTAAGGGGACGCCGTCCGTGGCATCCTATGAACTAGCAAGGCCTCGTCCGTCACATAACAAAGCAGTCGGCGCAAGGGTGCCGGGGGAAAGTCATCCGGCCTTATACCATTAACAGCAGGAGTGCGAACAGGCAC
Source organism: Bacillota bacterium (assembly GCA_023435925.1). Taxonomy (GTDB): domain Bacteria; phylum Bacillota; class Clostridia; order Acetivibrionales; family DTU013; genus JAEZLF01. The sequence continues at coordinate 16,917 of JAEZLF010000194.1, read as the reverse complement.
CACACCGATTCGCAGAGCGGTGACGGAGCACCGCCCGCCTCTATCTTCGCCGGGCAGGCTTGCCCTTGATAGACCTGGCACGGCTCAGCTAGAGGCTTTACAGCTCATCGGCGTCGCGACTGCAGAGCCGTTAGATGAAATATCGCTCATCAGAGGTCGCCCGGGCTCCGGCCGTCCGGGGAAAATTTGGTACTCTGCGCTTTATAAAAATACAGTTCAGTTTAAGCAGTATAGAAAAAAGATAAATATATGGAGTAAAAAATGGGTTTAAAAAGAAAATCTTTTATTATGAAAATATGTGTTGTTGTGATTGTAGTAATGATTATTGTTTTGTTCTTTTGTGGAATGGAAAAAAAGGCAGTTTCATTACTGTTAATTTCTGGTGGTTTTTTAGGATTTATAACAAGAACTATACCTTTCTCTACTCGATCACATATTACGAGCTTTAATGAAAACGTATTATTGATGATATTAGGTCCAATTATTAATGCATTTGCTATTATGATAGGTTTAATGGTGTTATTTGACTAGGTTTTTAGTTTGGTTTTATTTTTTATGTGTTTCGGTTTTGACTCCGCCGAGCAGCCGAAAGATGAGCGATACTTCGCATAACAAAGCAGTCAGTGTAAGGGCGCGCATGGTCTGAGTCCCTAATTTGGTTCCTGAAATAATGGTCCCTACAGCACGCCACACCGATTCACTGGGTGCGAGCACCGCCAGGGAGGAGGGCTTCGGGGGTCCAGCTCATCGGCGTCGCGACTGCTGAGATGTTAGGGTTACTTGTCGACGTCGCCCGGGCTCCGGCTGTCGGGCGAAAATATACGCTCTGCGTGTATGATTTCTTGAAAATGAAGCACAATAATGGTACAATATATTGTACAGAATATTGTACGTGTGTGAAAGGAGATATTTGATATGTTGGCTGTAAATTATTCAACAATAAGGAATAAATTGAAGGAATATTGTGATCGTGTTACTGATGACCGTGAAACAGTAATTGTTACCCGTAAAGATGAAAAGAATGTAGTAATCATGAGCCTGGAGGAATACAACTCAATGATGAAAGCAGCGAGAAATGCAGAATACCTTGCAATGATTGACAGATCGATGGAACAGCTTACATCTGGAAAGGGAACTGTTCATGAACTGATTGAGGTTAGTGATGAATAAAATATGGTCGGATAGATCCTGGGATGATTATTTATCGTGGCAAACTCAAGATAAAAAGATACTCAAACGTATTAATGATCTTGTGAAAGATATTGAAAGAAATGGCTTATCAAAGGGTATTGGGAAACCTGAACCTCTAAAGTATCGAAAGGCTTGGAGCAGACGGATTAACGAAGAACATAGGTTGGTGTATGTTTTTGATGATAAAAACAATTTGATGATTATTTCGTGTAAAGGACATTATGAGGATTGATATAGTTATAAGGAATTCCAGCCTTGGCTTCGCCGTGCGGCCGGAAGGTGGAGGGGACTTCACATAACAAAGCACTCGGCGCAAGGGTGCCCGGGAGTATAGGCTCTGTAGCGCGAGCAGGCACCACACCGATTCGCTGGGGCTGGTCGCAGGCAAAGCCTGCTGCTCGCCCATGCATCCTGAGTGCGAGCACCGCCAGGGAGAAGGGCTAGCGCGGGTCACAGCTCATCGGCGTCGCGACTGCTGAGATGTTATATGAAATATGGCACTTGGATTGTCCCGCCGTCCGTGGCGCGGGATTGAGAAAATCTTCGAGGAAATAGGCAAAAAACATCCTAGATTGTGATATACTATAGGCAGGAGGTGTTATTATGCTGCTGAATACTAAAAAAATAGTTACGATCACTGATGCAAATCAGAATTTTTCTAGAGTTGCCCGAATGGTTGATGAGGAAAAATCAGTAGTGATTTTAAAAAATAATAAACCAAAGTATATCATTATTGAATATGATGAGTTTTCAAAAGATGCAAAATCGGATGAGGAGAAAATTGAAGAGATTGCAGATAGAGTCCTTGCTCAGAACATGGAGGCATTTAAGGAGTTAGCAAAATGAAGCATATTACAATAGCGCAGGTGCTTCAACTTCATAATAAAATGATCAGGGAGACTGGTGGAGATGACGGTATAAGAGATCCGGCATTACTTGAGTCGGCACTTTATAATGCGTTATCAACATTTGACGGTAATGAATTATATCCGAGTATTGAGGAAAAGTGTGCTAATACCTGTTTCTGCATTGTTAAGAATCACCCTTTTGTTGATGGAAATAAAAGAATGGGATTATTTATTTTGCTCATTCTCCTTGAGTATAACGGTGTAATTCTTAAATATGAGCAAAATGAATTAATTGATTTAGGATCAGGTGTTGCTGAAGGTAGATATAATCAAGAGCATATTATCGATTGGGTTATAAAGCACGAAATATGAGGGCAGCCATCCGTGGCTGCTCCGAGTATCGGGCCCATGTGCTATACTTCACATAACAATGCAGTCGGCGCAAGGGTGCCAGGGGAAAGTCATCAAGCCTTATACCATTGACAGTAGTAGAGCGGGCAGGCACCACACCGATTCGCAGAGTGGCTGGTCGTTCCGCTTCACTACATTGCTCGCCCATGCATCCCGGGTGACGGAGCACCGCCCACCTCTATCTTCGTCTGGCAGGCTCGCCCCTGATAGATTTGGCGCGGCTCAGCTAGAGGCTTTACTGCTCATCGACGTCGCGATTGCTAGGCCGTTAGATGACATATCGCCCATGTTACCCGGGCCTCCGGCCGCCGGGCAAATATATAAAATGTTTGGTGTATGCCCATGGAAAAGTGAGGTTTGAGCAAATGAAGTTTTTCATAGTTCGACATGGTGATAAAGAGGATGGTGATTTTTATAATATCGCTTTACGTCATCAAGATCCACCACTAAGTGAAGAGGGTATACAAAAAGCAAAAAGACTAGCTGAATATTTTAGATACAGGCCTATTATGAGTGTTATTACAAGTGAATATTTACGAACGATTCAAACAGCTCAATATATAGTTAGAGATAAGAATACGCGAGTATATAAAGATAAAAGGCTTAATGAGATTGATAATGGAATTATCGAATCTTTGTGCGAGGAAGAAATAAAGGAGAAGTATCCGGAGTTTTGGTCGGATTTTTCAAAAGGTGAAAAGGATGTAAGATTTCCTGGAGGAGAAACTGGTGAAGAGGTAAAGGCTAGACAGAAGCACTTGATTGAGGAACTTATTACAAATGATGGAGATATTCTATTAGTTAGCCATGAGGGATACATGCGGCTACTTATGTGCACTTTACTCGACATACCAGTTTATAGAAGGAAGCTATTTAAAGTAGATATGTGCGGAATTATTGAGATAGAGTTTGATAGAGTTAGAAATGAATGGAGGATAGATAAATTCAACTATACATTAGGTACATAGTAGACCAAATAAACCCGGCCTTGACTCCGCCGTTAGGCCGGGGAATGGGCGGTACATCACATAACAAATCAGTCGGCGCATGCCGGGGGATGACATCCGGCCTTATGCCATTGACATGCAGTATCGCGAGCAGTGCACCACACCGATTCGCAGAGCGGCTGGTCGTTCCGCTTCGCTACATTGCTCGCCCATGCATCCCGGGTGACGGAGCACCTCCCGCCTCTATCTTAGCCGGGCAGGCATGCCATTGACTGACTTGATGCGGCTCAGCTAGAGGCTTTACTGCTCATCGGCGACGTGACTGCTAGGCCATAAGATGAAGTATCAATCATCGGACGTCGCCCGGGCTCCGCCGTCGGGCGAATTATATTGGGGCTCTGCGTTATTGTTATACTAGTCTTCTAAACATTATGTAATTTCTATAAAAAGGAGAAAATTTATTTTGGATAAGATTGCAATTATATCGGACATACACGGTAATATTCCAGCTTTAGAAGCGGTTCTGAGTGATATCAAAACACGAAAGGTAAATAGGATTTATTGTCTGGGAGATTTAGCTGGAAAAGGGCCAAGTTCTGCCGAAGCAGTTGACATGATTCGAAATCAATGTGACTTTGTAATAAAGGGCAATTGGGATCACTTTATTACTGATGGGATTGAAGGAGAATATTCTGGTATGATGCAATGGCATAACAATAAAATGGGGATAGAAAGGCTCAGATATCTGAAAGAGCTCCCTATTTATAAAGAGTTTTATCTAAGTGGAAGATTGATTCGATTATGCCATGCATGTCCAAATGATTTGTTTTTTAGAGTTCATTTATCAACTCCAGAAGATGAACGTTATAAGCTTTTTATGCCAACAAAAACTCTCGATAAAAGCGCGGATATTGTAGGTTATGGGGATATTCATAAAGCATATATTGATAATTTTCGCGGCAAAGTATTGTTTAATACGGGTAGCGTAGGGAATTCACTGGATATACCGCAAGCTTCTTATGCAATAATAGAAGGTGAATATGGAGATCTTGAACAATCACCGGTAAATATATCACTCGTAAGAGTTCCATATGATATCGAGCTTGCTGTGCAGCAAGCTATGGAAACTGATATGCCATGTCAACAAGAATATATAAATGAGTTAAAAACGGCAGTATACAGAGGAAATAAGAAATAAACTCTTTTGGGATAAGGTAATCCGGCCTTGACACCGCCGAGCGGCCGGAGGATGAGCGATACTTCACATAACAAATCAGTCGGCGCAAGGGCGTCAGGGGAAAGGCATATGGCTTTATACCATTGACAGCAGAAGAATGTGCTGACACCACACCGATTCGCTGGGGCTGGTCGTTCCGCTTCGTTACACTGCTCGCCCATGCATCTTGGGTGACGGAGCACCGCCCGCGCCGGGCGGGCTTGCCCTTGACAAACTTGGCGCGGCTCATCCAGAGGCTTTACCGCTCATCGGCGTCGCGAATGCGGAACGTTAGGCGAAATTCCCTCCAACGACGTCGCCCGGACCTCCGACCGTCGAGCGAAATAAACATTCTGCGAAAAGTGACGCTTCGAGTACTTGTTGATAACGCGTTATATAATTATTAATACATGAGAAAGAGAGGAATATGTCATGAAAATTGGTCCGCAGGTATATGTCAGAGGCAGCGTTGAAGCTGTTGAAATGTATTGTAAAGCTTTTGGCGCAGAAATCAGTTTTCAGATCAAAGATAAAGAAAAAAACACATATGAGCACTGCGAATTATCGGTTAAAGGGCAGTTGTTTATGGCTGTCAGCGAGGCACCAGATAATTGCGATGTCAGCAAAAAAAGTGTGTGGCAAACTATGGCATTCAATGCATACGATATGGGCAGTGAAGAGGTAGTACGCAATGCATATGACGTATTACGTGATGGTGGTACTGTGATAGATCCGTTGGGGCCGTGTGATTGGAATCCTTACTGTTCTAATTTGATTGACAGGTTCGGTGTGTTTTGGTGGATAGCTATTTAAGTATGCCTATACCCCGCAACGCCCCCATCCATGGGGCGGATTGATATAAGGAGGTCGCCTATGCAAGGAAAATCTGATAACGATTTGTGTAGTTGTGGAAGCGGGAGAAAATATAAAACTGTTGTCTGAAAAGAATGACAAAAGAACGTTATCAAAGATTGAAATATAATGTTGAGAATGTCCCCCTTCAAAAAGTACAAGTTGTTTTTACTCAGATACAACTACTGAATTAGGTATAAAGCTCCTAAACGAGAATGGAGAAGAGATTCATTAGAAATAGCGAAAACAAATTATTCATTGAACGAGAGGAGAATTCGCATAATGCATAACTTTATGTGGTGTTTTATTCGAGGTAGAAACTCGGTACAGCTGCAAAACTGATAACACTCTGTGCCGAGATAAACCTAACGTCTGTTATCACGCTGTGAACTGTACCGATTTCATGATTTAATTAGCAAGTTTGCGTAAAATAAAAAAACATGAAAGAGGTAGTTAGTTATGAAAACAAGTCCGTATATGAATATTAATAGAATAGAATTTATCGTTACTTTACAATGTACCGGCAAATGCAAGCATTGTTCTGTTGGTTCAAGGTTGAACGAGAACAATGATAAATGCGTTAATTTGGAGAAAGCAATTGATGCGATAAAAAAACTGTCTACGAGGTTTCCGGTTGAGTCATTAATGACGTTTGGCGGGGAACCGTTACTTTATGCCGAAACAACATGCTCAATTCACAAAATAGCCAAACAATGTGGCATCGAAAAGCGGCAACTGATAACGAACGGCTATTTCTCGAAAAATCCTCAGGCAATTCGGGAGATAGCAAAGAAAATATGTCAGTCCGGTATAAATGAAATTTTGTTATCTGTTGATGCTTTTCATCAAGAACGGATTCCTTTGGAAATTGTTCGACTATTTGTGGAAGAGCTCATTAGGTGTGAATTTCAAAATGTTTACTTACAACCTGCTTGGCTAATCAATTCATCGCATCAAAATGCTTATAATGAGATAACATGGGATATTTTAAAGTCATTTTCTGGTTTAGGGATTGGGGCAACAAACGGCAATGATATCTTCCCTGCCGGTAATGCAGTTAAGTATTTGAGAGAATTTTTTGAATTGCCCGAAAGAATTAATTTGTCTGCCAAGTGTGGAGAAACACCGTATACAGACCGACTCGATAACATACGATCCTTGTCAATAGAGCCAAATGGCGATGTAGCAATCTGTGAATTTAAAATAGGGAATATATACGAAAGCAATATTGACAATATAGTTGATAACTACGATCCATTCAGTAATGACATGATGAATACTTTGATAGATGGGGGTGTTAATGCACTTATGTTATTTGCAAAACAGCATGGAAAGATCATTGACACAAGTGATTGTTATTCTTCTTGCTCGGTATGTAGGAAGATACTATCTGAATTTAAAGTGTGAACTTTCAATTAAAAGAGTATAATAAAAAGTTATGCTGTACCACTCGTTCAACAGGTGATACAGCGTAACTTCACTCTTTTATATGTATTGAATGATGATGAAGAAAAATGAAATCCGGCCTTGACTCCACCGGCGTCACCCGGGCCTCCGGCCTTCGGGCGAATAATAGATGCACTGTGTATTGTGATATTATATATAAACAGGGAATTTATAGGGGTGTCTACTTATGAATATTAGTAAAGTATCAAACGATAAGAAAGCATATATCGACTTGCTTTTATTGGCTGATGAACAGGAAAGCATGATAGACAAGTACCTTGAACGTGGCGAAATGTTCGTTCTGAGCGATAATGGAGTAAAAGCCGAATGCGTGGTTACTAAAGAAGCGGATGGTATTTATGAGCTTAAGAACATTGCGGTTATGCCTGATTGTCAGCGAAAGGGTTATGGGAAAAGACTAATAGATTTTCTTTTTTCACATTACACCGATTGTAATGCGATGCTTGTCGGAACGGGCGATGTTCCTTCTACGCTCAGCTTTTATCAGAAATGCGGATTTGCAGAATCACATCGAATAAAATTCTTTTTCACGGACAATTATGACCATCCGATGTTTGAGGATGGGAAACAGCTTATTGATATGGTCTACTTAAAACGGGAGCGATAATTTCCAAGATGTTGAGTGGAATGAAGTGAACCCCAAATGTTAGACAAACTAATATTTGGGGTTCACTTCAATAGTTACTTTTTTAACTCATTTAACAGCATCCTACCATTTAAAATGACCGCATTCATGCTTTTCTTCATCATCATCTGACTTATCTGAATCGTGATGAGGTGGCGACAGGTGTGAATCCGGTATTTTAACCTGCTGGTTTTGTAATAGCTTGAGTCTAAGGAATATTACCATTTTTTCGGTTAAGGTTTGGAAAGAAAAATCACAGCAACAATCATCTACTATTGGGTGACCATCTTTAAAAATATCAGCCTCAAATATTTGAGCCGATTCCAATTCACAGAACACTTTTTCAGAAAACTCCTCAAGGCTTTCAAACTCTTTTTCGCAGGGGTTATGACCCAATATGGGGTGAGCGCAGGTGTGACATGAATTGAATTTCTCGGCAAAGGTCTCAACTTCTGTAATAAATCCACTTCTGTTTATTTCAGGTGGGTTAATGAAATCAATTTGTGTGACACACTCAAATGGAATGTTGCAGGTTGTATGTCTTATATTACCGCTTAAACAGCTTTTTTTTGAGGACGAATTATCAATTGTTGCAAATTCAATATTCTTCCTTACAAATCCGCTAATGAAAAGTTTGCCGAATTTATGCTTATCTTCTTGCTTTCTATCACGGATGGTGATTAATCTGCATTGGGTCAAAAACAGATTCTTTTTTATGCGCTTTATCTCCAAAGCAGGCTCATCAAGCTTGATTTCAGCCTCAACATCAATCTGAATCCTTGGCTCAGCTAAAACCACCGGTACTTTTGCGATAAGAGGACCGCTTCTTCCGCTTGGACAAAAGCCTACATTTGTGCATTCGGGTAATGTTTTGGCCTTTACTTCTCTATCACATGTTTTCTTATCAACGTCGTTTGCGTCACCGTAATTAACCATTTCATAATCTCCTTTCGATTCTTTGTATAATTTTCAGCCAATTCAAAAAATACATACATACTATATACTATGAAGAGATGTGATATAGGGATTCTTATGTAAACTAATTATCATAAGAAGAGTCTATTTTACAGGCCTAAAGTTCTTATGTTAAAACCTCAATGAATGGGTATCACATGATCATTAATTTGCACTCCATTATTTCGCCTACTCCGATGGAACGTAAATTATCTGCTGTAACATTATTGTTTCGGCTTTCATTCGGGCGCTCGGGAGTATCAAATCGTTTTGCCATGGCAGAATTATTGTTTGCAGGTAGGTACATGATTCTCTTCATACATCTTCTTTCCATTTCTTCGCTCCATTTAATTCTGTTGGTTTTCACAATACATCATCCCTGCTCAGTTTAGTCCCCTTGATATTTATTATATGCGGAGCCAGGTGAGCTGTTACAATGCTTAACATGAACCAAGTGTACGCCATATTGCCCTATAAGGACATATTTGAAATATGAAATAATAAAAAGGAGAACGTTTCGGCTTGGTAGGCGCTAATGGCGAAGGGAAATCCACCTTCCTGATCTGCAGTACCTTAAAAAATGCGAAAAATAGCTGCCAAGCATGAAGACAGTTGTTTTTCGTAGTGAACGCGGCACGCGCCAATGTGAATTCAGGGTCTTTTCTCTTTTTATTCACAGCACATGATTTTTATTGAATTCGTGGTTCATAATGGTAAAATATTGTTAAGTCACTGAGTTTGAATATGCGAAGCAAAATTTACTGAATAAGAAGGGGTATATATGAAATCAAAAACAAGTATAGTTACTCTTCTTATTTTAGAAACAAATCGTCTTCCGCTGCTTCCATGGAATTTAGAATATACAGAGGATATATTGTTGCTGTGCCTATAAACAAGAATATTTAGGGGAGTGGAATGCGGATGGTACTGCGCATAACAAAGCAGTCAGCGCAAGGGTGCGAGGGGAAAGTCATTTGACCTTATACTACAAACAGCAGTAGAGCGAGCAGGCACCACACCGATTCACTGGGGCTGGTCGCAGGCAAAGCCTGCTGCTCGCCCATGCATCCTGGGTGCGAGCACTGCTAGGGAGAAGGGCTCTGCGGGTCGGTAGCTCATCGGCGTCGTGACTGCTAGGCCGTTATGCAAAATATAGTCCCATCGACGTCGCCCGGGCTCCGGCCGTGGGGCGAAATAGACGCTCTGCGAGACAGACGCTCCGTGGATAATCATATATCATGATTGATGTCGTAAAAAAGGGAAAAAAAGGAGGGTTTATGACTAATATTGCAAAAGAGTTGGAAGAAATTATTGAGATATACAGGAAAGATTTTTCTGATCTTGATGAACAGATAACATCATTTAGAATTGATCAGGATAAATGGACATTAAAAGAAATAATAGGTCATTTAGTTGACTCTGCATCAAATAATCACCAACGTTTTATTAGATTTCAATTATCTGAAGAACTTGAATTTCCTGATTATAAGAATAATGAGTGGCTGAGAATACAGAACCACCAGAACATGAACTTCATAGAACTGCTATTGTTGTTTTATTATTATAATAAGCTTATTATAAATATTGTTTTGAATATTGATGATAAGTGTTTGAATAATAAGTGGAATATCGCTTGGGATGATGATTCTTCATATATAACTTTTGAGAAATTACTTATTCACTATGTAAATCATATGAAAGGTCATTTGACTCATTTTAGAGAAAGACTGAGTGAACTCGAAAAGGAACTCCGACCTTGACTCCGCCGTGCGGCCGGAGGATGCGAAATGTAGTCCATCGATGCCGCCCGGTCCTCCGGCCGTCGGGTAAAAAAGGAGAGCTCTGCGTAATGGTTGGAAAATGCGAACTGGAGATTATTTATATAACACAAAGATACACAGGAATTTGGCAGTGGGATTATAAAAGCAACATAAAGGAGAAGAAAATGGATTTTGATATAGACTCTTGGATGAAAAGATACTTGGACAAGCTGAAATCTCTGTTCGGTTCTCACCTGCTGTTTGTCGGGCTTCAGGGAAGTTATGGTCGGGGCGAAGCATTGGATAGCAGTGACATTGATGTGGTTGTCATACTCAACCATGCGACTCCGGGGGATCTGAAAGCATATAGCGCAATGCTGGACACACTTCCGAACAGGGAGAAAGTGTGTGGATTTATATCCGGTCGGCAGGAGTTAGTAAATTGGGAACGCTCCGATCTGTTTCAGTTCTATCATGACACCACGCCAGTTTTCGGTAGCATTGATTTTCTGCTGCCGCTGATCGGTAAGGAAGATATTCACCGTGCCGTCCGGATTGGGGCCTGTAACATTTATCACACATGTGGTCACAACATGGTGCACAAGAAAGACGCGGAGATATTGAAAGCTCTTTATAAATCAGCCGCCTTCACCGTGCAGGCAATCTATTACTGCCAAACGGGAACCTATATAAAGCAAAGGGCCGAGCTTATCCCCGTACTCCAACCACAGGAAAAGGAGATTTTGCAGACTAGCATTACGTTTAAGAAACAGCCGAATATGGCGAGGACTGAGTTTGAACGACTCTCTGAGCTGCTGTTTAATTGGGCAGCGGGGTTGATTATCGAGTACAAAGCCAAGTTAAATTGAGCAAAGAACAAGATTGCTCAGCTAGGGCTTTACTGCTTATCGGCGTCGCGACTGCTAGGACGTTATATAAAACCGGGTGCAGAGGTTTATCGCCACGTCGTGTGGCGAATTATATAGCACAGACTTTGAAGAATAAAAATATTGGAGATGTATTTGTGAGAAATTTTATTTCATTGTTGGATTATACTACTGAAGAATTAACTGAGATTCTTAATAGGGCTGATCACCTGGAAATTGCATGGAAAGAAAATAAGATGCCTAAAAGTCTTAATAATAAGCAAATCGGCCTTTGGTTTTATGGGCAAGGCTTTCGGAATCGTGTGGCTTTTGAAATAGGTGCCAAAGCTATGGGGGCGCAAATTTCATATGTACCCGGTGAATTAGGCATACATGAACCATTAGTGGATATTGGACATTATCTGGAGAATTGGTATTCGTTACTTATTATAAGGGCCAAAAAGCATGATGACTTAGTATATTTATCAGAAAACACTACTATACCGGTTATTAATGCACGAACGGACTTAAGTCATCCATGCGAGATTATGGGAGATTTACAGTTTATACGAAAATATAGAGGGTCAATTAATGATTTAAATATTGTATTTGTCGGTGAAGTCACAAATCTTTGTATGAGTTGGTTTGAAGCCGCAGTCAGATTTCCCATAAAGGTAACACAAGTAGCTCCTGTTAACTATCTAGCCAATAATGAGCTCGTTGATGGACTGAATGAAAAGGCAAAAGGAAGAATAGATACAAATATTGAATTAATGCAATTACTGAAGGGAGCGGATTTGATTTATACTGATTGTTGGCCTCGTACGAATGATATAGAAACTAAAGAAAAAATACGCAGGCAGTTCCTTCCGTATCAAATTAATATTGAGTGTCTTTCAAAATTGAAAGAGAATTCTATGTTCTTACCTTGTCCACCTGTTACGAGAGGTGAAGAGGTTACAAATGAAGCTATGGAATCAGGACTGTGCCTAAATTACCGTGCAAAGGAATATTTATTACATAGTCAGAATTCGATAATGGAGTATATATGTAGTGAGTCATGACTGAAAGTGCTGATGGCGCCGCGTCCGTGCGGCTCTGGCTCTGGAGTGTACTCGGCCTTCACATAACAAAGCAGTCTACGCAAGGGTGCCGGGCGAAAGTCGCCCACTGACGTCGCCCGGGCCTCCGGCCGTCTGGTGAGAAATGGTACTCTGTGTAATGGTTAATAATAACGAACTAGAGATAATTTATAATAACTATATTAGGAGTATATTATGAAATTAAGCGCGTATTGCATGAACTGTCTTGTAAAAAGACAGTTGGAAAACATCACGGACTATGAAGATGAAGAACTGAAATCTAACTATATGAAAAGAATCCTATGCACTATTTCTGAAGCGAAGGAACAAGAAACCGCCCCAATAATCTTTGCAAAGATTAATAAATTGCATCAGGAGTATTTCGGCGCACCTTATAGTTATGAAGCATTAAAAAAGCAGTATAATATTCTGATGCTTCAAAAAGAAGAAAGCATATGGAATAAAATTCAGGCTTCAGATGACAGCTTGCTAGAGGCATTAAAATATTCAAGAATAGGCAATTATATTGATTTTGGTGCCATGGGAAATATAGATGATGATAAGCTAAACAATTTATTAGAATCAATCCAGCAAGAACACATTGATAGCAGACAATATCAAGCCTTTACAAAAGAATTACAAAATGCTGCCGAACTTGTTTATTTAACTGATAATTGTGGAGAAGTGGTTCTGGATAAACTTTTTATAAAATGTATTAGGAATGAATATCCAGAAATTCATGTCACTGTAATTGTGCGAGGGAAAAAGGTTTTAAACGATGCAACAATGGAAGATGCAAGGATGGTAGGTCTGACAGAGATTGCAGATGTTATAGATAATGGAACAGAAATTGCAGGCACCTATTTAGAACAAATAGATATGAAAGCGAAAGAATGCATTGAAGCAGCTGATGTGATTATTTCTAAGGGGCAGGGAAATTTCGAAACATTAAATGGATGTGGACTGAATATTTTCTATTTATTTCTTTGTAAGTGCGAATGGTTTGTAAAAAGGTTTGGGATGGAGCGATTTAAAGGCGTTTTTATTAATGATAGAAATTGCTTATGAAAAGTACAAGAGAAAAAGGGGATCCGGCCTTGACTCCGCCGAGCGGCTGGGGAGTGTGCCATACATCAGAGAACAATACAGTCGCGCAAGGGCGTGCATGGTCTGTGTCCCTGATTTGGCTTCCGAAATAAACGTCCCTGCAGCACGCCACACCGATTCGCAGAGCGGCTGGTCGTTTCGCTTCGCTGCACTGCTCGCCCATGCATCCCGGGTGACGGAGCACCGCCCACCTCTATCTTCGCCGGGCAGGGGCTGGTCGCAGGCAAAGCCTGCTGCTCGCCCACGCAGCCTGGCTTGCCCTTGATAGACTTGGCACGGCTCAGCTAGAGGCTTTACCGCTCACCTGCGTCGCGACTGCTGGACGTTATATGAAATATGGCCTGTCGGACGTCGACCCGCACTCTGCCGCAGGGACGAATAAGGCGTTCTGCGCAAAAAATAAATTTATTAAGAGGGAGAATTAGAAATGGAGAAAAAAATTGAACCATATAAGGGAATTGCGGAAATATATGATGAAATAAGGCCATCTTATCCAGAGGAATTAATTCAGGATGTAATATCAAAGACTTATCTAGATTTGAAGGATACGTTGTTAGATATTGGAGCGGGAACTGGGAAAGCAACTATACAATTTGCAGAAAAGGGATTTTCAGTTCATGCGATTGAGATTGGAGAAGATATGGCTGAAATCTTAAAAGAAAAGTGTGTGGACTATGCAAACGTTTCAGTTAATGTTGTATCTTTTGAAGAATGGAATTGCCCGAAAAATCTGTTATTTGATATGATTTATTCAGCTCAGTCATTCCATTGGCTAGACTTAAATGTTAAATATAAAAAATGTCATGAACTATTAAAAGACAATGGCCATCTGGTTTTATTTTGGTATAGCCCATGTATTGATAAGTTTCCTAAAACAATAGAAATAGAAGATGAAATCGAGAAAATAGTTGAAAAATATACTTCTAGCTATAGTACTAATACGGGAAAACCTGAAAGACGTGCGCATGATGGGGTGTCGAATGAGGATTTGCGAAAAGCAGAAATCGAAGCATCAGGTCTCTTTAAGTTAATTGAAAAGGTTGAGTACATACAAGAAATACGTAATACTGCCAAGCAATATTTAAAGGTTATGAAATCTGTACCAGCATTCGCTTCAAAACTTGATAGTTTAGAAGATAGGGTAATTGCTAGTATGGATAAAGAAATTGAAGAAATAATCAGCAATTATGGTGGATATGTTAGTATGCTATTTAGTTTTTCTTTATACATAACTAAAAAAATATGAACTCAGAAAGAAATCCGGCCTTGACTCCGCCGAGCGGCCGGAGGACAGGCCATACTGCACATAACAATGCTGTTACGACATTCCTGAACCGGACCCGCATAGCCCCTCTTCCTGGCGGTGCTCGCACCCGGTGAAAGAATGTGGTGTACTGCAGGGACTTTTATACCAGGAACCAAATCAGGGACACATACTTTGTTGTACGCTATATGGAATGTGCCCCCTCGGACGACACCCCAGGCTTCCGGCCGACGGGGTGTAATCAATTTGTATATATATGTTTTCATACTTGAAGGATTTTGCAAATATATGGGGAATATACTTATATATGTATGGTTGTTTGTAGGCAGTCCGAACAAGGGCGTACATGGTCTGAGTCCCAGAGTTGGTTCCGGAAAAGATAGTCCCTGCAGTGCACCACACCGATTCGCAGAGCGGCTGGTCGTTCCGCTTCGCTACACTGCTCGCCCATGCATCTCGGGTGGCGGAGCACGGCCTGCCTCTATCATCGCCGGGCAAGCGTGCCCTTGATAGGCTGGGCGCGGCTCAGCTAGAGGCTTTACTGCTCGTCGGCGTCGCGATTGCTAGGCCGTTCTTTGAAATATAGCATACTAACGCCGCCCGGGCTTCCAGCCGTCGGGCGAAATGAAAGAAGGTTATAGCGTGAAAGAATCTGTAAAAGCCTTAATGATTATTGCATTAATAATGCTTATTTTGGTTGGTTGTGATAACGGTGCAAAAGAAAAACAATATATGGCCGAGATTGCCTCTTTGAAAAATGAAATAGAAGGTCTAAAAGATAAAATGGTCAAGAATGATCAAATGCAAATAGAGATAAATAATCTAAAAGATGAAATTGAATTATTCAAAAATAAAAAAGAGTCATCTCTGGAGGCATCTGTATACAGTGATAGCATTAAAGATAAGGATGTAGTTGTTACTATAGACTTTAAAAAAGATGAGAATGACATTGAGAAAAACATATATTTTATAATACTGAGTGGCAATTTACAGGGTCAAGGTGTTGCTAATGGCTATAGCATAGCAAGATATGATGAAATAGTGATTCCTGGCAGGGGTATTATAAGTACTGATGACGTTCCCAAAGATGTGACAAGATACCAAGTATCGTTTCCTACGAGAAATAATTATGTGTTCAATATTATTGCAATTGAACAAGATACAGGGAGATTGTGGCAACGTGAATTATACAATAATGAAGGTGATATATAAATATTGCTTATATACAGAATCCGGCCTTGACTCCGCCGAGCGGCCGGAGGATGGATGGCACTTCGCAGAACAAAGCAGTCGGCGCAAGGATGCACATGGTCTGAGTCCCTGATATGGACCCTAAAATAAAAGTCTCTGTAGTGCACCACACCAATTCGCTGGGCTGGTCGTTTCGCTTCGCTACATTGCGCGCCCATGCATCCTGGGTACAAGCACTACCAGGGGGAAGGGCTTCGAGGTTCAAGATCACCGGCGTCGCGACTGCTGAGATCGTTATATGAAATGCATTCCACCGACGTCGCCTGGACCTCCGGCCAACAGGCGAAAAGGACTCTGCGTTATATAAAAAGTTAAATTACAAAATTATTTTAGTGAGGTACAATTTATGAATGATTTGGACTGTGGACTTTGTAAACTAGTGTCAAGCCTTCACGGAGAAAGAGAAAAGCTTAATATTGTATATGAGTCAGATAATGTTATTGCATTTCATTCAACTCAGCCATTTGCGGAAACTCATATTATCATAATATCAAAACGTCATATTCCAACAATATTTGATTTGTCAGATAGTGACAGCGAACTGAAATTAGAGTTGTTGAAAGCTGTTAATATCGCATCACAGGAAGTTATTGCACTTAAGGGTGCATGTAAGGTCGAAATGTATTTAGGAGCATTACAATGGGTGAAACATTTGCATTGCCATGTTATTTATGATCCTAAAATAGACTAAGCCGCGCCGTCCGTGGCGCTTGCTCCGCAGGCCCCCCACGACATAGAACAATGCTTCTCCGCAAGGGCCGCTGGATTTAATAAAGGAGCAGGGCTTCTTAGCGCTAGCATTTACAGGTAAGCCAGCACCACACCTATTCACACAGAGTCAAAGTGTCACTATTGTTCACAGGCATCGGAGAAGCAGGACGCTATATAAAATATCGCTCATCAGACGTCGCCCGGGTTCCACCGTCGGGCGAAAAGTTGGCGTTCTGCGTATTTGTTAGATATTGCGAAGTAGAGGTAACATATGAAAAACTTTTTAATTGGACAATATGGAAAATTTGATTTTGATAAATTCAATAGAGATTTTAGAAAAGACTTTTACGGTATTGAAGCGTTCA
>JAEZLF010000014.1 GCA_023435925.1 Bacillota bacterium | reverse complement strand
GCGATTTTTCAGTGATGGAAATCCTTATCACGCTATATTTCAAGCAAATGAACATATCACCGGAGAATATAAATAATCCGGAGCGTGACTTGTTTGTTCTCAGCAAAGGACATGCGGTAGAAGCTCTATACGCAGTTCTGTCAGATCGTGGATTTTTCCCGAAAGAAGAACTGTTGACATATGGTCAACTAAAGACAAAATACATAGGCCATCCCAATAATAAAATCAATGGAGTTGAAATGAATTCAGGCTCACTGGGACATGGGCTTCCGGTAAGTGTGGGCATGGCGATAGGTTCAAGGATTAGCGGAAGAAGCAATAGAATATATACGGTAATGGGTGACGGCGAACTGGCGGAGGGCTCTGTTTGGGAAGGCGCTATGGCAGCTGGTCACTACAGGCTGGACAACCTATGTGTAATAATTGACCGCAACTGTTTGCAGATATCGGGCGGTACAGAGGCAGTGATGACTCAGGAAAGCATCGAAGACAGGTGGAGGAGTTTCGGGTGGCACGTCATAAGTGTAACAGGGAATGATATCGATTTATTGAATCAGGCCTTTCATGAAGCAAAAATAGTCAAAGGTAAGCCATCTGTTATTATTGCACATACGATTAAGGGCTACGGAGTGTCATTTATGGAAAATAACGCAGTATGGCATCACAAAATACCAACGGCAGAAGAATATATGTCAGCATCCTGTGAATTGGAGAAAAGGAGAGAGGAATCATATGAATAGTATTCCAAACCGTCAGGCTATTTGTGAAGTATTGGTTGAAAAAGCGTATACCGATAAGGATATTGTCGTGCTATGCAGCGATTCCAGAGGTTCAGCGTCTCTGACAGGATTTGCGGATAAACACCCCGATCAGTTTATTGAGGTGGGAATTGCTGAGCAAAATTTGGTGAGTATAGCCGCAGGAATTGCCAAAACCGGTAAAAAATCTTTTGCAGCTTCGCCGGCATGTTTTTTATCTACCAGAGGTTTAGAACAGGTTAAGGTAGATGTGGCGTATTCCGATACAAATGTAACACTGATCGGAATTAGTGGTGGGATCAGCTACGGATCTCTTGGAATGACCCATCATTCCAATCAGGATATCGCTGCCATAGGGTCTATACCTAATATGAGAGTTTATCTTCCCAGTGACAGGCATCAGACAAGGTACTTAATCAGAGCACTCCTGGAAGACGAAAAACCTGCCTATGTAAGGGTGGGACGCAACCCAACGGAAGATATCTATACTGAAGGCAAGGTTCCTTTTACTATGGACAAGGCAACCGTATTGAGCCAGGGTGATGACATTGCAATCATTGCGTGTGGTGAATTGGTAGGTCCTGCTTTGCGCGCAGCAGAAGAGTTAGAAAAGTATAGCATATTTACAACAGTTATTGATATGTACTGCATTAAGCCTATAGATAGAGAGGCTGTGATAAAAGCCGCAAAACGTGCAAAAGCGGTGATTACCGTTGAAGAGCATTCCTGCTTTGGCGGCCTTGGAGCTATTGTATGCCAGATCGTATCATTGGAATGCCCTAAAAAGGTGATAAATCTTGCGCTGCCCGATTCTCCGGTAATAGCGGGAAAATCTCAAGAGGTATTTAACTATTACGGCTTGAATACTGAAGGTATCGTTAAAACTGCGAGGGAGCTGATGGACGATGTCAAATAAATATATAATAGGCATAGATCAGAGCACACAGGCAACGAAGGCTTTACTGTTCGACGAAGAAGGAATAATTATCTCAAGAGAAGACATCCCACATAATCAGATCATTAATGAGTTTGGATGGGTGGAACATAATCCGGTTCAAATTTTTGAAAACACAGTATGTGCTGTTAAGGAGCTAGTAGAAAAAACGGCAATTAACAAGTCCGATATTGCAGGAGTTGGAATAACCAACCAAAGGGAGACGGCTGTCGTATGGGATAAGGAAACAGGCATACCGGTCTATAATGCTATTGTATGGCAATGCACAAGGGGCTCCGATATATGTAAAAGGATAGAGGACTATGGTGATTTTATCCGAAGCCGTACCGGACTGCAGCTTTCCCCCTATTTTTCTGCGGCTAAGATTGCCTGGATACTTGAAAATGTGGACGGATTAAAAAAGAAATCGGAAGAAGGACGGCTTGCTTATGGCACCATCGATAGTTGGCTTGTTTACAGGCTAACCGGAGGGAAAAGTTTCAAAACAGACGTCTCCAATGCCTCCAGAACACAGCTTTTTCATATTGGTGATTTGAAATGGGACCCGGATATATGCAGCTTGTTTGGAATAAATGTGGAGGGCCTTGCTGAAGTATGTGATTCTAATTCCTGCTATGGAGAGACAGATTTCGAAGGATTTCTGGATAAGTCGGTTCCTATTCACAGTGTACTAGGGGATTCCCATGCAGCATTATTCGGGCAGAACTGCCTGACGAAGGGTATGATAAAAGCAACATATGGTACCGGTTCATCTATTATGATGAACATAGGAGACAAACCCATATTCAGCAAAGCAGGGATTGTAACGTCAGTTGCATGGAGAATGGATGGCAAAGTGCAATACGTGTTGGAAGGAAATATAAACTACTCAGGTGCCGTAATTAGATGGCTAAAAAATGATTTACAGCTGATTGAGAAAACCGCCGATGCAGAAAGCCTCGCAAGCAAGGCCAATCCGGCAGACAGAACCTATCTTATTCCCGCTTTCACAGGCCTTGGAGCACCTTATTGGAAAAGTGAAGCTACTGCAGTAATCTGCGGAATGACAAGATTAACAGGTAAAGCGGAGCTTGCAAAAGCGGCGCTTGATTCTATAGCATATCAGGTTACCGATATTATCGATATGATGAAATACGAGTCCGGTGTTCATATAAAAGAACTGAGAGTTGACGGAGGACCTGCCCAAAATAACTATTTGATGCAGTTTCAGAGCAACTTGCTGGATGTTTCAGTACAAGTACCTTCTGCAGAGGAATTGTCGGGAATAGGTACTGCCTATGCCGCCGGTATTGCAATGGGAATCTATGACAGGCAAAAAGTCCTTGAGGGCATGAAATATCACACTTTCCGCCCTCATATGGATAAGGTAGAACGGACGAATAAACTGGAAGGCTGGAAGCGTGCGATTGGACTTGTAATTAAGGCATAAAACTTTATCTAATATCATACGTTCTTGATTTTGCCCTTGTGTATTTCCCCTAATAACGTATTGACAATATGCAAAAGATGTACTAGAATTAAATAAAAATGTAATAAATTACCTAAGTTTATTACAAAATGCTTTGCTGCTGATATGTATATTGAAGTATGTCATTCGTTTGGGGGGTAAGAGATATGTCAATGGAAGTCAACAGACAGAAAATTCAAGACCTGATGAAAAGCAACTGTGATGGCAATTATAACAGGTTTGCCAGGGAGCTTGGTGTGGATCCCTCACATCTCTACCGGTTTTTGAACACCGGTGTAGGCGGAGGCAAAAAAATACTGATGTCTGTAATGAGGTATTGCAAAATCAATGGACTGGATTTTAACGAGTATGTAAACATTTGATACGCACAAATAGTTTGATACTAGGACGTATGTCGGGTATCCACTCCATTACCCAGTATCGTTGTCCATATTGTTATTCATAATGACCCATATATTTTGCTATTTATCTATACCGTTATCCGGTGGACTCGTTTGGCTTTGCTGAGCGGGTTTTCTTGTGTTATACTCATACGGAATGATACAATATGAAATAAATTTTTTGCGCATTTGCATGAATGCTCCGGCGTTATTTTTAGAAGGAGCAGGTAATTGCTATTGACCTATATCAATAGGGGAAGAAGGAGTTAAGCTTTTTATGAATAATACACTGACGAAAGAAAATATTAGAAAATTGCAGGAAGAATTGGATTACCGTATGACGGTAAAGAGAGCTGAAATTGCAAAAGAGAAGGCGGAAGCCGCCGCCCATGGCGACAGGTCGGAAAATGCCGAATATAAAGAGGCTTGCGCAAATTACAGAGCCAATGATGATAGAATTCAATATCTCTTAACCATGATCACAACTGCAACGGTAATTGATGATAATGAAACGGATAAATCCGTATTGGGAGTAAACAGTAAAGCCAGAATACGGTTTATTGAGGACGAGGATGAGGCTATTGTAACACTGGTGACTACCGTCGATATCGATCCAGTTAATATGCGTATCAGCATAGAGTCTGATCTCGGGAAAGCTTTGTCAGGTAGAAGCGTTGGCGATATTGTGGAAGTGAATGCGCCAAGAGGAAAATATTCAATAGAGGTACTGGAAATATTGTAGATTCGTTGTACAATGAATGATTTTACTTAAAAAACGGAGATGATCATATGAGAATCGGTATTGGAATTGATACCGGCGGAACATATACGGATGCAATTTTATATGACTTTGAACATAAAGAAATTCTTGCTTCAGCAAAAGCACTGACGACAAAGACAGATTTGTCGAAAGGGATCGGGAAGGCGCTGGATGGATTGCCCCAAGAGCTTGCAAGGAAAGCAGAGATCATTTCTCTTTCAACCACTCTGGCGACCAATGCCTGTGTTGAAAATAAGGGCGGCCGTGCAAAACTGCTATTTATCAATGCCTACAGGGAAGTAGTTGAAGAAGTCGGTTACAAATACGGGCTTCCTCATGCTGATGAAATGTTTTTTCTTAATGGAGACAGAGACGAGAGTGGAAGGGTTACAGGTGAACCTGACTGGGATGCTTTTGTGCGAGATAGTGCACAGTGGTTTGAAGATGCGGACGCCGTGGGTGTTGTGGAGCTAAATGCAATGTATAACAATGCCTGTGTTGAAAAGAAGGCTCAGGAGGTTATCGTTCAAAAATACAATATTCCGGTGATCTGCGGGCATGAACTTTTCTCAGACCTGAATTCCGTTCAAAGAGGTTCCAGCACGCTTCTGAATGCGAGATTCCTACCTATTATTGAGGATTTCCTCAAGGCAATTAAAACTTCATTGAAAATGAGAAATATCAATGCACCTTTTGTAGTTGTCAGAAGCGATGGCAGTTTGATGTCTGAGCAATTTACCGGCATGCATCCTGTAGAAACACTTCTGTGCGGGCCGGCATCAAGCGTGATGGGCGGAATTGAACTGACCGGTGAGAAGGATTGTCTGATTATCGATATGGGAGGAACCACGACGGACATTTCCCTGGTCAAAAGCGGTGTACCGGTATTAGCAAAGGATGGTGTAAATGTTGGGAAATGGCGTACCTTTGTGAAGGGTGTGTACATTGAAACGTTTGGATTGGGCGGCGATAGTGCGATAAGGTATGACAGCAACGGAAAACTTTTTTTGGAAGCGTTCCGCGTCATGCCACTGTCCATTGCTGCAAGCCAATGGCCTCAGGTAACTGAAAAGCTGCAGCGTCTGGTGAATGATAGAACGGGTCACACCCTCCCTCTTCATGAGTTTTTCGCGCTGGTCAGGGACATATCGGAAAGCTCAAATTACACAGAAAAAGAGAGAGCAATATGTCGTGCGCTAAAAAACGGTCCGCTGATTTTCAGTGAAGCGGCTGAGACGGTCGGGGATGATATCTACAGCTTTGATATCGGACGTCTTGAAAAGGAAGGAGTCGTTATACGCTGTGGTTTGACTCCAACAGATGTGATGCATGTCAAGGGAGATTACACCAGGTTTGATACCCGTGCAGCAAAGCTTGGCATGCAGTTTGTAGCAGGCTCTGTAAACGTTGTGCTGAACGATCTGGCGGATATGATCTACGACAAAGTGAAAAAAGTTCTTTATACCAATATTGTGAGACTGCTTATGGAAGACAGATATCCCGCCTTCCGCAGGACAGGCCTTGGAACGGGGCTTGAAACCCTGATTTCGGACAGCTGGGATATGGCAAAATATCAACAATCGCAAGACATGGACCAAATCGAGAATCAGAAGCATACATTCTTTGATTTCAGCTTTAAAACGACAGCGTCTCTTGTCGGTATCGGTGCACCGATTCACATTTTCCTGCCGGATGTGGCACGAGCTCTTGGGGCGAAATGTATTGTACCTGAAAATGCCGGCGTTGCTAATGCACTGGGAGCTGTTGTTGGCGATATCTCCGCAGTCTGTGAAATTGATGTCAGACCTGTCAACTCTGTTGCAGGAATCACCGGATATATGATTTACGGAAAGAATGAAAACAGTACGGTAGAAAGTCTGGAGGAAGCGGCTGAGATTGCACAGGAGGAAGCCATAGCGGGTGCAAGAGAAATGGCCCGGGAAAGAGGAGCAACCGGCGATATTACAGTTACCGTTGAAATGGTTCATAATACTGTGGGAGTTAAGGACGATACAGAGGTTTTTCTTGGCCTTAAAGCTGTGGCAAGAGCTCTTGGCAGAATAAGCCTGTAAGGAACCGGGCTGGTTGGATTAATCAGTGTCTTTAGAAGACGCCGGCCTCTGCAAACCGGCGACGAATGAAGACGAATACTGAACTTCCTTGGTCAGGCGGGAGTTCAGTCTCCACCTGACTCCCTGAGCAAATCAAATTGGCTTATGAATACTCCTTGACCATCAATGCCCGCACATACCCTCTGTCTTTGCTTGTGGAGTCAATATAGAAGCCCCTGCCATAATAAAAACGTACCAGATCATGATATTTTGCTGCGGTATGCAGGCTGACGCTTTTAATTCCTTTGGCGGTAAGCAGTTTATCAACAATGCTCATCAGTGACTTACCGATGCCGATGTTGTGGTAGCAAAGCTTAACGCCGAAGCGGGTGAGGTAGGCTGTATGGTCAGGGAATAGCTGTACCCGGACACTGCCTACTGCAACGCCGTCTATCACGGCAATATAAACCTCTTTCGTCTGAATATCCCTGGCAATATCCTCGTCAGATTCCTGAAGGGCTTCCATGGAGCCGGTAAGTCCTGTGTCCGCCATATATTTTTTGAAGGATTCCTGCATGATTTCCTTGATAGCGGGAGCATCCTGTGCAACAGCTTTACGTATGACAAAACTATAATCCACCATAATTCAAACACTCCTCATTAAGTATCCATAGTACAAATAACAGTTAAATCAGAACTGCAAGTAATATTTAAAGTCGGAAGCCTATATCAAGCTTCTGACTTTGACTTTCTGCGGTGAATCATTTTATCCGAAAACTCAATCACAGCTTATGCCATTAAGGTTGCCATGATGGCTTTCTGTACATGGAGCCTGTTTTCCGCTTCGGTAAAGACAATGGAATGAGGCCCGTCAATAATCTCTTCTGTGACCTCCAGACCCCTATAAGCAGGCAGACAATGGAGGAAGACAGCATCCTCTTTAGCCAGTGAAAACAGCTTCTGATTGACCTGATAGGGCATGAATATTTTTACCCTCATTTCCTTTTCCGCTTCCTGACCCATGCTGACCCAGGTATCAGTGTAGATAACGTCGGCATTGCTTACAGCTTCCTCCGGGTCGGTGGTGATTACTACTTTACTGCCTGATTTGGCGGCAGCCTGTTTGGCCTGTTCAATGATAAGGCCGTCACAGCCATAGTCTGCAGGTGTCGCAACATATATGTCCATACCGGTCTTTGCACAGCCGTGAAGCAGCGAATTCGCCACATTGTTTCCGTCTCCTACATAAGCCATCTTAAGGCCCTGGAGCTTGCCCTTTATTTCATGTACGGTAAAGAGATCGGCAAGAATCTGGCAGGGGTGCATCAGATCCGTAAGGCCGTTGATGATGGGAATGGTCCCATATTTGGCCAGGTCCGTGACATCGCTATGATTGAATGTTCGGATCATAATTCCGTTGATATAACGGGAAAGCACCTGTGCCGTATCGTAGATGGTTTCACCGCGGCCCAGCTGGATGTCACTGGAACTGAGAAACATGGGATATCCGCCCAGCTCATACATGCCAACCTCAAAGGAAACCCTCGTCCTTGTAGATGATTTGGAAAAAATCATTCCGAGAGATTTGCCTTTCAGCATGTGATGCTCAATACCCTGTTTGCGGTCACATTTCAGCTTTGCAGCCAAGGTGAAGAGACCTTCGATGTCCTCCCGTGAAACGTCATTCAAATCAATCATATGTTTCATAATCATCATTACTCCTGATCCCAATTATAGTTTAATACACCACAGTTGTAATTCACCACAGCTGCATTTCGCCTATAGCTGCATTTCATACTCTATTACTTTAAACCATTATACAGCACGCACCGAATATTCATCCAGTGCATAAATATTTGTTTTATCTTCACCCGCTACATGTTCAAGAACATCTAGCACAGCATTGGCGGTATCAAGGGAGGACAGACAAGGCGTATTGTATTCCATGGATGTTCTTCTGATGGTATAGCCCATCTTTCCCGAGATGCCGCTCTTTGTAGGGGTGCTGATTACCAATGATACGGAATCTCCCTTGATATAATCCAGAATACCGTCGCCCGGAGCTGATAGTGCAGGAATGCCGGCCAACGAAAGGTATTCGAAGGTATCTTCGGCTGCAATGATTTTGAAGCCCAGATCGATGAAACGAGCCGCAATTCTCGTGCAATCCTCCCGATCAATCTCACTGGCTGCAATCAATACATTTCCTCCTGTCGGCATCGTCAAACCGGAGGCGATAAAGGCTTTATACAGTGCATGGTGGTAATCCCTGTCTACTCCCATGACTTCTCCGGTAGATTTCATTTCCGGACCAAGGAAGGTATCTACTGTAACCAGCTTGGAGAAGGAGAATACCGGTGCTTTTACAGCAGTAAATACAGTCTCCTTTGCCAGACCGGGCTTGTACCCGAGACTGCGGAGGGTTTTGCCCATAATCAGCTTTGTCGCAACATTTACCATCGGTATTCCTGTTATTTTGCTCATGATGGGTATGGTGCGGCTGGCCCGTGGATTTACCTCGATGACATAGACCTTGTCATCGGAGTCAATAACAAACTGTATATTAAACAATCCTACCGTCTTCAATGCTTTGGCCAGTCTCATTGTATAGTCTGCAATGGTTTCCTTGATCCTCTGCGAAAGAGTATGGGGAGGATAAACAGCAATGCTGTCGCCTGAATGGACACCTGCTCTCTCGATATGTTCGAAAATCCCCGGTATCAATACCTCTTCGCCGTCACAAATGCCATCTACTTCGGCTTCTCTTCCAACGATGTATTTGTCGATCAGTATCGGATGGCCGGCGGACAGATCTACTGCCATTTGCATATATTCTTCAAGGGATTCATTATTGTAGACGATTTCCATCGCTCTTCCGCCCAATACGTAGGAGGGCCTGACAAGAACCGGATATCCAATTCTGTTGGCAATGGTTCTTGCCTGATCCACGGAAAATGCCGTGCTTCCTTCCGGTATCGGTATATGAAGCTCCTCCAAAAGCTTCAGGAATTTATCCCTGTCTTCCGCAACATCGATGCTGTCTACGGAGGTTCCCAGTATTCTGACACCCTCTCTGTGCAGGGGTTCCGCCAGATTAATGGCAGTCTGTCCGCCAAACTGGACGATAACACCCAGCGGGTTTTCCTTCTCGATGATATCCAGAACGCACTCTTTGGTAAGAGGCTCAAAATAAAGCTTATCGGAGGTGTCAAAGTCTGTGCTGACGGTCTCCGGGTTATTGTTTATAATAATAGACTCAATGCCCAACTCTTTTAGTGTTCTGACCGAGTGGACGCTGCAGTAGTCAAATTCGATGCCCTGACCGATTCGGATCGGACCTGAGCCGATAACCAGAACCTTTTCCTTATCTGTAACGATGACGTCGTCCCGCTCTTCGTAGGTGGAGTAATAATAGGGTGTTACAGCTTCGAATTCACCGGCACAGGTATCAACAATCTTGTAAACAGGCTTGATAGGGTATTTTTTCCTGAGATCAAGAATGGTGTCAAGGGGTACATTGACCAGATTGGCAATATAAGAATCACCGAAGCCGATTTTTTTGGCACGTATATAAAGGTCATAATCCAGCCAGGCAATTCCGGCGTTTGTGACTTCCTCGGCGAGGCGCACGATATTCTGCAGCTTGTGAATGAAGAAGCTGTCGACCTTTGTCAGATCAACGATTTCTTCAACGGTAAAGCCTTTTTGAAGAGCTTTAAAAATGGCAAAAACACGTTCGTCTCGGGGGAACTTCAAAACCTCCCGCAGTTCATCCGTGGTTTTATTTTCAAAGAGCTTGAGGCCGAGCTGATAATTCAGCTTGACATCAAGGGAATCAATGGCTTTCAGCAGCGACTCCTCAAAGGTTCTGCCGATAGCCATAACCTCGCCCGTTGCCTTCATCTGAGTACCGAGAGATCGGTCTGCCAGCGTAAACTTATCAAAAGGCCAGCGGGGAACCTTGGTGACAATATAATCAATAGCCGGCTCAAAGCAGGCAAATGTATTTTGGGTAACTGTATTTTTAATCTCATCCAGGTTTAGCCCGATAGCGATTTTTGCTGTGACCCTGGCAATGGGGTAACCGGTAGCTTTTGAAGCAAGTGCACTGGAACGGCTGACCCTGGGATTCACCTCGATAACAACATATTCAAAGCTGTTAGGATCCAGGGCAAATTGGATATTGCAGCCTCCTTTTATTTCAAGAGCCCGGATGATCTTAATGGAAGCGGAACGGAGCATCTGATACTCTACATCGGAAAGAGTTTGACTTGGTGCTGTAACGATACTGTCACCAGTGTGCACGCCTACCGGATCGAAATTTTCCATATTACATATGATAATGCAGTTGTCGGCACCGTCACGCATGACCTCGTATTCAATCTCTTTCCAGCCGGCAACACTTTGTTCCAGAAGAACCTGATTGATAAGACTAAGCTTGAGTCCTTTGCCGCAGATGTACCTGAATTCCTCCATGTTTTCCGCAATACCGCCGCCGGAGCCGCCAAGAGTATAAGCCGGGCGGATAATGATAGGGAAGCCGACTTTTTCGACAAAAGCAACGGCATCCTTCAAATTGTTGACAATGGTGCTATGGGGAACCTTTTCACCGATTTCCTGCATGGTATTCTTAAATAGCTCTCTGTCTTCTGCTTTTCGGATGGACTGGAGTGAAGTTCCAAGAAGCTCAATTCCTAGACGGTCAAGTATCCCGTCATTGGCTAGTTGGACAGCCATGTTAAGTCCGGTCTGCCCACCAAGGGACGCAAGAATGCCATCCGGCTTTTCCTTCTCAATAATCTGTTTTACGAAATCCAGCGTAATGGGCTCTATATAAACCTTATCGGCTGTTTCAGCATCTGTCATGATGGTGGCGGGGTTGCTGTTGACGAGGACGACTTCAATACCTTCCTCTTTCAGCGATTTGCAGGCCTGGGTGCCGGAGTAGTCAAATTCGGCTGCCTGCCCGATAATGATGGGCCCCGATCCGATGACCAGTACTTTTTTGATATCCGTTCTTTTTGGCATATGATCCTCCATATATAATCTACAATACCTTTTATTGTTAATTCATCATTCTCAAAAAATCATCAAATAAATAGGCTGAATCCAATGGGCCTGCAGCGGCTTCGGGGTGGTACTGTACTCCGAGTACGGGGAGCTGCTTGTGCTTGAAACCTTCCACCGTGTCATCATTTACATTCATTTGGGTGATCTCCACATTGTCATTAAATTCTTTTTCAAGAGCATATTGATGATTCTGAGAGGTAATGTAGCATCTGCCTGTGGTGTAATCCCTGACAGGATGGTTTGCCCCATGATGCCCGAATTTCAGTTTATAAGTATTACCTCCGAGAGCGAGGCCAAGCAATTGGTGCCCCAGACAGATACCGAACAGAGGCTTTTTGCCTATTAACTGTTGCAAAACAAGCTTTGCTTCCGTCAGTTCCTTCGGGTCGCCGGGGCCGTTTGACACCAAAATGCCATCCGGATTATAGGACATAATATCCTCAAAGCTTGACGAAAACGGTAAGATGCTGATATCGCAGTTGCGCTTTTCAAGAGAACGGATGATGTTGTATTTTACACCGAAATCCAAAAGAACAACCTTTTTTCCGCTGCCTGGTTTGTGAAAGGGTTCTGCTGTCGATACCTCCCTGACAAGATTACGGGGCTCCTGCTTTTTTGCATGGAGCTTTTCCAGTAATACATCAATGTTGCCGCATTCAGTAGATATGATACCGAACATGCTCCCTTGACTGCGGATATGCTGAGTCAATGCTCGGGTGTCGATCCCCTTGATTCCGATGATGTTATTATTCTTGAAGTATTCGTTAGTGCCGATGGTATTTCGCCAGTTGTTGGGCGCTTCACAGAGTTCTTTGACGATAAAGCCCTGAATATGGGTTTTATAGGACTCGACATCCTCTGTGTTAAAACCATAGTTTCCTATCAGAGGATAGGTCATTGTCACGATCTGACCGTTATAAGAGGGGTCTGTTGTGATCTCCTGATAGCCTGTCATGCATGTGTTAAAAACCACCTCGCCGGCAGTCTCGCCGCTTTGTCCGAATCCTTCACCGGGGAAATATGTTCCATCTTCCAATACCAGTACTGATTTCATTCTTTATGCTCCTTAATATTGAGTGTACAATGTTACGAAATCTTTCTCAATTGATATGCTCTGCAAGAATATCCTCAAAGGCTGTCACAAATGAGTCTACATCTGCTTTTGTGACAATCAGCGGAGGCAAAAGCCTGATTACATTACTTCCGACACTTCCTACCAGATAACCCTTCTCAAAGAGTTTCGACTTGATTTTCAGTGCACTGCCCTCTGACAATTGTACCCCAATCATTAATCCAAGCCCGCGGATTTCAGATAGGAGGGGGTATTTTTCAGAAAGCTTTTTCAATTTGCCTTTTAGATAATTTCCGACTTCTTCTGCATTAGCGATCAGATTCTCTTCAAGGATGGTATTCATAACAGCAAGCCCTGCGGCACAAGCCAGCGGATTCCCGCCAAAGGTGGAACCGTGGTCTCCGGGCTCAAAAGCAGCGGCTACAGAGTCCTTGGCACACAAAGCGCCAATGGGCACACCGCCGGCCAGGGCTTTTGCCAGTGTGAATATATCGGGCTCCACATCATAGTGCTGATATCCGAATAGCTTTCCGGTTCTGCCGATACCGGTCTGTATTTCATCAAAAATTAACAGCAGGCCTTTTTCATCACAAAGCTTTCTGATTGCCTTGACATATTCGGCATCTGCCGGATTAACGCCGCTCTCACCCTGAACAGGTTCCATCATAATGGCACAGGTTTCTTCGTCAATAGCGGCCTTGAGTGCATCCAGATCATTCAGCGGAGCGTGTTTGAAACCAGGAATAAGAGGAGCATAGGGCTTCTGATACTTTTCCTGTCCCGTAGCGGCAACGGTGGTAAGCGTCCTGCCGTGGAAGGACTGCTTCAGCGTAATAATTCCGTACTTTTGCGGCATACCCTTCTTTTTAAAATAAATCCTCGCCAGCTTAATAGCGCCTTCATTCGCTTCAGCTCCGCTGTTGGCAAAGAAGACCCGGTCTGCACAGGAATGCTCCGCCAGCAGCTTCGCCAGCCTGGCCTGGGACTCTATATAATAGAGACTGGAGCAGTGAATGAGTTTTTCGGCCTGGCTCTTAATGGCTTCCACAAGTGCAGGGTGGCCGTGGCCCAGTGCATTGACTGCAATGCCGCCCAGAAAGTCAACATATTCATGCCCCTCGCCGTCGTATAGCTTTACGCCTTTTCCGTATTCGAAGCACACAGGTGTTCTGGCGCCAAACGTATTCATATAGTATTTGGAATCCATCTCCATGATTTCATTGAGTTTCATGTAATCAACTCCCTTTCGTTTTCAGTAAGTGTTAATGAACAGTGTAATCCTACTAAATAATAAGGCTCGATGCAAGACAGCCTGAAATATACTATTCATAATTATACATATGAATGCATAAAAATGCAATAAAAATTTTTGCAGGAACAAGTCATGTGAATATTGGCTAAAGAATTCCAAAAGTCCAGTTGAATAGTACTGCAACATTTTGGTAAAATAGAGAAGCATGGAACAATGTCACAGGTCTCACACCTTATGTTGTTCAGACACTGCGCTGCGGCAGCAGCATATCATTAATGTATCACATACAAAGGAGAGTTAAAAATGGCAAAGAATCCTGTAGTAACGATTGAAATGGAAAATGGAAATACGATAAAAGCAGAGTTGTATCCCGACATTGCCCCTAATACGGTGAGGAATTTTATATCTCTCGTAAGCAGCGGATATTATGATGGGTTGATCTTTCACCGTGTCATTCCCGGCTTTATGATTCAGGGCGGATGCCCCCAGGGGAGCGGCATGGGCGGCCCCGGTTACTCCATCAAGGGAGAATTTTCAGGAAATGGTTTTCATAATCCGCTGAAACACGACAAGGGCGTTTTATCCATGGCAAGATCCGCCAGCCCCAACTCGGCAGGATCCCAGTTTTTCATCATGGTGGAGAAAGCACCGCATCTGGACGGGCAGTACGCAGCTTTTGGAAAAGTCATCGAGGGTATCGAGGAAGCCGATCGTATTGTTAGTGTAAAACGTGACTATAATGACAGGCCTCGGGAAGAACAGCGTATGAAGACGGTTACTGTCGACACCTTCGGCGAAGTATACGGTGAAGTCGAGAAGGTTTAACCGGTGTATAACATTATCTGTTAAACCTACACATTGTAAAAGTATCATCGTTCTTAAAAATGTAGTGAAGGGCGGATGTATTCGTATGGAGGATAGGATGAACGTATATCGACTCCACCTTGGACCGGCCAAATGTGCTGTCGATCTTGGCGACGGAAGTGAAAGGGGCGAATATGTCTGCCAGGACTACATATTGGGTAAGCTGGGCAGACCCCACAGAGGTATCAATTTGATGTACTGCTATTACCCGTTGGACAAAGGCTGGCCTGTAAGAGCAAGCCAGCTGGGAAAGGGTGACGGGGTATCATTTGCGTGGGATTACCCCTATGATGATTATTTTCCCTATACCGGCGGCATCGGCGGAAATACCGAAGGAGAGCCATTTCTCTCGATGAGGGATGTGCGAAGGCATGGGCAGGATGTGATATTGACCCTTACCATCGACTGCGCCGTACCGGATGAGTATCTAGTCCGGATAGCCCGTGAACTAAAGCCCTACGGCAGGCTGATGCTACGGATAAACCATGAGGCAACCGGCAACTGGTTTGCTTTCAATAAGCGCTACAGCTATCAGGAAGTTGCAGATTTCTATGTGCGATTTCATCGTATTATCAAGCGTGAAGCACCGAATATCCGAACCATACTGTGTATTGGCGACGGGCCTGAAAAAGATTCGGAGTCCTTGCCATATGAAAAGGAGTTCAGCGAGGCCATCCGGGCGGCTGACATATGGTCCGGAGACTATTATTTGGCACTGAACTGGGGCTGGCCCTTTACCATAGCGGAGCCGGGAGGCAAGACCCATAAACGTGCAAATGTGAAGCAAATATTTGAAACCAACCGGTATTCCTTCGAACGTTTTAAACAAATCAACAACGGCGGTGAAAAGCCGCTGGTTATTTCCGAATTCAATGCGGACGGCGATGTAACCGGCCCCTATGAGCAGGCCAAAATGATGAAGGATTTCTATGAAATGGTCAGAGATGAGGAAGCTGCCTGGCTGACAGGGATCACCTGTTACCAGTTCAGAGACAGGGGACGGCTTGGCTTGGAGCTGGAGGATCCCAATTGTTCTGCCAATGGTATTGCCTGGCCGCTGCTGAGCACTTACCGCGATATCATTCAGGATGACTATTTCCAACCGTCCATGAACATCGGGGAAGCGGTACAGCTGCCGGTAACGCTTCGATGGGGAGGAGCGGAGGATTCGGACGGCCTGGCGGTAAAGCTTTCTTTTGAAAAGAATCCAGTTTTCTGTGAGGTGATGTTTGAGGAAGACGACCTCAACATCATGATGGAGCTCAACGGTAAATGGTTTTATAAAAAGCCGGGAATCCGCACGGTTGATCTGATGCCCGCCTTTTATGACAGGCCCCTTCAGAATCAAAGCGAGCTGATATTCCGGTTTTTCTCGCCCCCTGCCGATGGCGTGAATAATCCGGCACAGGGCAGTGATTGGGCAGAAAATTTCTATACCCGTATCACTATGCTGCCTGCATTTCGCATACGATATGAACCAACAGAACCCGGACTCTAGTGATCTGTGACGTCAAACCGGGGTATACGGACCACAGCAATCAAGGAAGTGTCTTTAGGTCAGCCACTTATCCTTTAGCTCGATTGGCTTATAGGTACTGATGTAATGAAGCGCATCTGCTATATCGGATGTGATATGGTACAATAAGCTGTTTTCAGGTTTGGCATATTGCTCGCGGATGATACGGTCAAACTGCTTCAGCAGGTCATCGTAGAAGCCGTTTTCGTTGATGATGACGATGGCCTTATTATGGTATTTCAGCTGCTTTAGCGTAATGATCTCAAGTAACTCTTCCAACGTACCATAACCGCCCGGTAATGCAATAAAAGCATCGGATCTGGCATCCATGACGGACTTTCTCTTTCGCATATCCTCGGTAACAATCAGTTCGTCGCAGGTTTCGTATACGACACCCTTTTGATTCAATGCCTCCGGAATAACACCAATCACCGTTCCGCCGTTCTGGTGGACTGCTGTTGCAGTGGCACCCATCAGGCCTCGCATGCCCCCGCCAAATAGCAAGGTATCCTTATTCAGGGCAATTGCTTTACCCAGTTCGGCAGCTATGTCAAAATATACCTGATCAATTGAATTACTGGATGAACTATAAACACAGATTACTTTATCCAATTTGCACCTCCTGTGGCATTTGGTCCATTATAACAAAATTTGTTCGACTGTGACAAGGCCGGTCTGCATCGCAATCACGGCTAACATACGAAAAACATACGAAAATCGATATCGTAAAACTCCTGTAAG
The DNA here is from genome assembly GCA_023435925.1 of Bacillota bacterium. Classification (GTDB taxonomy): domain Bacteria; phylum Bacillota; class Clostridia; order Acetivibrionales; family DTU013; genus JAEZLF01. The sequence continues at coordinate 14,855 of JAEZLF010000014.1, read as the reverse complement.
ATCCCAGGTTAACATATAAAATTTCATTTATCCTTAACAAGGCCAATGCGTTCGGCAGCAGACGGCAATGTATGCAGTGATGTGGCGAACAGCACATTTGCGTGCCCATGCACGCCGGGTAAGAAAAAGCAAGCCCCGCTGCATGGATGATCTACATGATGCAGTCGCCTCTGGAAAAGTCCGGTTCAAAACCGGCGGAACGGATTCGTCCGGAAAGACAGCTCAGACATTCAGCGGCTTCTTCACCGGTACAGATCTTATTATCATAGAGGGAGTAATCCTTGCGATGCTTCACCGGCGAAAGGTTGGGCATGACAACATTGGCACCGGCTTTAAGGCCGCTTTCTCTCCCTGTTGGGTTGATAGTACCTAATGCAGTGGTTGAGGGGAGCAGTACCTTTGGCAGCATTAACCGCACCAATGCAAGCATAATAAGCGTAAGATCCGCAGCCGGCGTTTTTTCTCCTGAAAAAACCGTATCCTTATGAGGGATGAAAGGCCCAATACCAACCATATGAGGCTGCAGCTCCCTAAGAAAAATCAGGTCGGAGGCAAGGTCATCAAAGGTCTGGTAAGGGGATTCCACCATAAAACCTGCACCTACCTGGAATCCGATCTCTTTCAGTGTGTACAGGCATTGCTTGCGGTTTGCAAGGCTCATGCTTTCCGGGTGCAGTCGCCGGTAATGAGCTTCACTTGCGGTTTCATGTCTCAGAAGGTAGCGGTTGGCACCTGCAAGAAAATACCGCCGATAGCTTTCTTCCGATTTTTCACCTAATGACAATGTAATGGCGCATTCGGGATACTGTTTTCTGATTTCTGCAATCAGGCTGCACAGAAGGTCGTCTGTGTAGTACGGGTCTTCTCCGCTTTGCAGCACAAAGGTGCGAAAACCTAAATCATACCCCTGCTTGCAGCACTCTAGGATTTCATCTGCACTAAGCCTGTATCTTTGGGCTTCTTTGTTGCTTCTGCGGATTCCGCAGTAATAACAGTCATTTTTACAATAACTGCTGAATTCGATCAAGCCACGGAAAAATACCTTATCTCCATAGTAAATCCGTCTTTGCTCCAGTGCGGCATTGTAAAGAGCTTCCCGTTCTGCCTGGGGCGCCAGGGCATAATGCGTTATGATATCAGCCAATTCATTTTTATTCCCGATTGTAAGCATATGTGTCAGTTCAGAACCATTTATCATCAACATTTTATCTCCTTCAATAACATATAACTAAATAGACCCAGACAAAATCCAAACAAAAAAAGCGTTCCTCCATTCAAAAGGGAAGACGCTTAACAGGCATACCTGGTATATATATATGCCGATCCTTGTATAGCGCCTTTCCACTCGGACAATCCTTGCGGTCAGGAGTATATAGATATCATACAGTATGGATGATAAAACATCAAGAATTTTGATGATTCTATAGAAGAGTAAATGAACCTCGAATATACTGGAGGGGGGAGTACTACTATAGGTGCTTGGAAACACAACCGAAATAAATTGTGCTGACGGTATCTGAATAGTCACATAGTCGAAGTTCACTTCTTGACCACTGCACAGGAATAGTCTATGATAAAAATAAAAATTGCTGAGGAGCAGTAACTATTCATGGATAAACTGAAAACGATCAAGTCATATTATGAAACCAATATGGCAAAGGGACTTCCCGAGTATGGAATTCTCGGCTGGGAAAGTGCACAGGCGCAGCAGCTGAGATTTGATATGCTCCTATCATCGGTTGAGCTGGAAGGCAAATCCTTGCTGGATGTTGGCTGTGGTACAGGCAATCTGCTTGAATACATAGAGAGCAAAGGGATCCATGTATCCTATACCGGTGTTGATATACTTGAAAAAATGATTGAACAGGCTAAAAGTAAAAAGCTTGATGCGAAATTTCACCATGTCGATATTTTTAAGAACAACATTTTTGACGACAAATCTTTCGATGTCATTTATGCTTCGGGTATCTTCAATCTGAATCTGGGAAACAACCGGGAGTTTTTGATTAACGCTTTGAGATTATTCTTCCGCCTGTCATCTGAGGCGGTGGTGTTCAATCTTCTTCATTGTGGTTCTCCCGACCGGGAGGATACCTATTGTTACTTCAACCCCGATGAGGTCAGTGAGCTTCTGTCCGGTTTTGAGGATGCGCTGGAAAAAGTGGAATTGATAGAAGCATACCTCAAAAATGATTTTACTGTTGTATGCAGGATGAAGGTATAACGAATACTTTTGCCATCCCCATAAGGACATCTTTATACTGAAAATTAAATTTGCGGCGATTTATGTTTTTTAGTGATATGTAAAACTAAATATGTTATGATGTTTATTATAGAGATATCAATGAAAAAACAAATATGGGGTGATGGCAATGCTGTCAAAATCTCTTTATGAGGTCAGGCATATTACTGATTTCAGAGATCTGCTGGAGCAAAGCACAGCAAATTTCGCACAAAAGGCTGCTTTCTGGGTAAGAGTTGAAGGCGGCGAATTCAGAAGCATAACATATGAACAATTTAAGAGCGATGTCGACGCTCTCGGCGCAGCATTGGTTTCGCTGGGCCTGCGGGACAGTTTTGTTGCAGTTATGGGAGAAAACCGTTATGAATGGTGTACCTCATACCTTGCAGTGACAAATCACACCGGTGTTATCGTTCCCTTGGACAAAGAGCTACCTGCACCGGAAAAAGCTAACCTTTTGAATCGAAGCGAAGCGGCTGCTGTTATTTTCTCAGGCCGTTACGCAAAGGATATACAAGCAATCAAGAATGAAACAGATAACGTCAGATATTTTATTCACATGGATCTGGAGGAAGATACGGAGGATTTCCTGTCCTATAGAAAGCTGATCGAAAAGGGCAGAGAGCTGCTGAAGGAAAAAGGCACAGATCTCAGTGAATATAGAATCAATCCTGAAGCGCTTGGCGTACTGCTCTTTACCTCAGGGACCACCGATTTGGCGAAAGGTGTCATGCTGTCTCATAAAAATATTTGCTCTAATATCATGTCGGTGCTCAAAACCGTTCATGTTACCAGTGAAGATGTTTCCCTTTCGATTTTGCCGATCCATCATACGTATGAGTGTACGCTGGGTTTCCTGGCCATTATCTATTGCGGCGGTACGATAGCGTTTAACGAAGGGCTAAAACACATACAGAAGAATTTTAAGGAAGTAAAGCCGACCATTCTAATATCGGTGCCGCTGCTGCTTGAAAATATGTATAAGAAAATATGGGATCAGGCCGGAAAAAAGCCCGGGATGAAGCTGCTGCTCAAAGCCATGATGGGGCTTGGTACTATTTTGAATGCAGTCAGACTGGACATCAGACCTGTGATGTTCAGAACGATACACCGCAGCTTTGGCGGACGCTTGCGCTTAATTATTACCGGAGCGGCTGCCATCAGCCCTGAGGTCTCCAACGGACTGAACAAAATGGGGTTCAAGGTACTGCAGGGGTATGGACTCACGGAGTGTTCGCCTCTGGTCATAGGTGAAAGAGATCATTTCTATGGCAACGCATCCATTGGTTTACCGCTGCCTGGAGTGGAAGTCCGGATTGACCATCAGGATGAAAACGGGATAGGAGAGATAATCACCAAAGGCGATAATGTCATGCTGGGGTATTACAAAAACCAGGAAGCAACGGACAAATGCCTGAAGGATGGCTGGTTTCATACCGGTGACCTCGGGAAGATCGATAAATCCGGAGCCTACTTTATCACCGGCAGATTGAAGAATGTCATTGTCACGAAAAACGGGAAAAATATATTTCCGGAGGAAGTGGAATCCTTCATTAACAGGAGTCCCTATGTGCTCGAATCCATGGTTGCAGGCTACGACGACAAATCAGGTGAAACGGTAGTGGGGGCCCATATCCTGCCAAACCTTGATGCAATCAAGGAAAAACTGAAGGTTGTAAACGTTACGAAAGATGATATCATGAAGATCATATCCGAGGTAGTCAAAAATGCCAATAAGGAGATGCCTTTATACAAGCGTATCAGCACATTTACCATCCGAGACAGTGCCTTTATAAAAACAACTACACTGAAGATAAAGAGATATGCGGAAAAGGCACAGATGAAGCTGAAGGGTAACTGATGCACCAGTACATTGCAGTAATAGAAGGTACAATGCCAATCAGGCGATGAGATAGAATCAAGCTTCCGGATTGGGTTGTAAAATGGCGTGATTTGGTGTAGTATATATTAAGCAGTATCAAATTAAATAGAAATGATGTGTGGAGATCAGGAGTCACATCAAAATGAAAGCAGTTGCTTTTATTTTGTGTGGCTCTTTTTGTTTCTTATGAAGATCCTGTAATTTAACAGGGTTAGAAAATGAAGCTTTTTGAGAGGGGCGGATATGGGTGTATGATGTAGCAATAGCGGGTGCCGGAGTCGTTGGTGCGTTTATCGCAAGAGAGCTTTCAAGGTATGAGCTGAAGGTGTGCATTCTGGAAAAGGAGCATGATGTTGCTTCAGGGACAAGCAAGGCAAACAGCAGTATTGTCCATGCGGGATACGACTGTACGCCCGGAAGTCTGAAAGCACTGCTCAATGTCCGGGGAGCGCAGATGATGGAGCAGGTAGCGCAGGAACTGGATGTGCCATACAAAAAAACAGGATCCCTTGTGGCCGGTTTCACACAGCGGGATCGGGATGTACTTCAGGAACTTTTGGACAAGGGAGTAAAAAACGGTGTCGAAGGACTGGAAATTCTTGAACACGATTCCATTCTAAAAATGGAACCGAACCTTTCGGATGAGGTGTCTTGTGCGTTGTATGCGCCGTCTGCCGGAATTGTCTGCCCTTATGAGCTGACGGTTGCCGCAATTGAGAATGCGGTTGAAAATGGTGTGAAGCTTTACAGGGATTGTGAAGTGAAGGCAGTTACTTTATGCAATGGGCATATGGAGGTGACAACGAGCGCTGGAAATTTGGACTGCCGGTATTTTGTCAATGCTGCAGGCGTTTATTCAGGAGCTGTTGCGGCGATGGCTGGCGATAACGACATTGATATCAAGCCCAGAAAGGGTGAATATCTGATTCTTGACAAGGCAGGAGGAAGCATGGTCAGCAGTGTTATCTTCCAATGCCCGACACCAATGGGAAAGGGTATTCTGGTCATTCCCACAGTCATCGGCAACACAATCATCGGCCCGGATGCACAGGATATTGATGACCGGGAGGACACCGCTACGACAAAAGCAGGACTGGAATTTGTGATTCAGGGAGCCCGGAAAGCAGTGCCGGGCATTGATATGAGCAAGGTTATTACATCCTTTGCGGGACTGAGGGCCAGACCGGCAAGCGGTGATTTTTTGATCAAACCATCAAAAATAAACGGTCATTTTATTCATGCGGCGGGAATTGAATCGCCGGGTCTCACATGTGCTCCGGCCATTGGAGAGTATGTCGGTGATATGCTGGAAGCTCAAGGCCTGAAAAGGGTTTTGAAAAAGAGTTTTAAGGCCGTGAGAGACCGGGTGATCCGATTCCGGGAGCTGTCCGGTGATGAACTGACAGCCCTTGTTAAAAAGGATCCATCCTATGGAAGGCTTGTGTGCCGCTGTGAAAAGGTGACGGAAGGTGAAGTGCTGGACTGCATCAGACGGCCGGGGGGAGCGCGGGATCTTGATGCGGTTAAAAGGAGGACTCGAGCTGGCATGGGGCGCTGTCAGGGCGGTTTTTGCTCTCCGAGGATTGTACGGCTGCTGTCGGAAGAGCTTGGCATACCATATGAGGCGGTTACCAAAAAAGGTGGAAGTTCCTGGATGCTGGCGGGCAGAACGAAGTGATAGAGGCGGATCTGGATCAGTAGAAGGATGGAAGATCGCGATAGCTTAAATTGAAATCCTGATCTGGAAGGGTTGATAGAATTGGAGGGCTCAGGTGTGAAAGAGGTTCAGCTGGTTATAATCGGTGGCGGCCCCGCCGGGATGGCAGCCGCAGTAGAAGCAAGAAAACAGGGAATTGAAGATATTCTGATTCTGGAACGTGAGGACAGTCTGGGGGGAATACTACAGCAGTGTATTCACACCGGCTTTGGACTGGAGATATTTAAGGAGGAACTCACAGGGCCGGAATATGCATTCAAATATATAGAGATGGTTCATAATATGGGCATTTCATATCTCACACAGACTACGGTTTTGTCCATAAGTCCGGATAGAGTTGTTGAAGCCATCAGCGCTGAAAAAGGGCTGCTGCGTCTAAAAGCAAAGGCTGTTGTGCTGGCAATGGGATGCAGGGAAAGGACAAGAGGGGCCTTGAATATCCCAGGCAGCAGACCGGCAGGGATTTTCACGGCAGGTACAGCACAGAAGTTTGTGAATATGGAAGGATATCTGCCGGGGAAAAAAGTAGTAATACTTGGTTCTGGGGATATAGGGCTTATCATGGCCAGAAGACTCACATTGGAGGGTGCCGAGGTTAAAATGGTGTGCGAAATCATGCCGAAACCGGGCGGACTCACCAGAAATGTAGTACAATGCTTGTATGATTTTAATATACCACTGAAGCTGAGCCATACCGTTGTGGAGATACATGGAAGGGAGAGGCTGGAGGGTGTTACCGTAGCAGCAGTTGATGAGAACAGAAATCCTGTGGAGGGCTCTTCGGAGTATGTGGCATGTGATACGCTGCTGCTCTCGGTCGGTCTGATACCGGAAAATGAAATAACCAGGGAAGCCGGCATAAAAATTGATCCGGTTAAAGCCGGTCCATATGTGGATGAAAATATGGAGACCTCCATGCCCGGAGTTTTCGCCTGCGGTAATGTTGTCCGCGTTCATGACCTGGTGGATCATGTGACGCTGCAGGCAGAGCTTGCAGGCAGATCGGCCGCCTGCAGAATAAGTAAATTCGCTTCACTCTGAGAGTCTTTGAAGATAAAAAAATTTGCTAAAATGGAGGGGAAATGGAGTTGGAAAAAGAACTAATATGTATTGTATGCCCGAAGGGCTGTGCGCTAAAAGTGAAGACCTCTTCAGAAGCGGAGGTGTCAGAGGCCGATGTTACAGGCCAATGCTGCAAAAGAGGGGCAGTATATGCTGTCAATGAGTGTACAAATCCGTTAAGGACTCTGACTACAACGGTCAGAATATCAGGAGGGAGACAGCGGCTGGCGCCTGTTAAATCCAGCGCACCGCTTCCCAAAGGCTTGCTTTTTGATTGCATGGCATTCATTAATGCTCATACGGCGAAAACCCCGTTAAAGGTAGGAGATGTCATCATCAGGAATATTATGGGCACGGGCATTCACATCATTTCTACTGCGGATATTCCCGGATGATGGACAAACAATGATTTTTTTGGAGGGTGTCATATGGAAGGACAGTATATCATTGCACTGGACCAAGGTACTACAAGCTCACGCGCGGTGGTTTTTGACAGCGGGAAAAACAAGATTGCCGGCATGAAGAGCAGGCAGCTGACACAGTATTATCCAAAACCTGGCTGGGTGGAGCATGATCCTATAGAAATCTGGTCGACTCAGCTGGAGGTGTTGAAGGAAGCTGCGGCTGCTGCTAAGCTGCCTTTGAAGAGGGCGGCATGTATTGGTATTACAAACCAACGGGAAACTATAGTTGTCTGGGACCGGAAAACGGGCAGGCCGGTTTATAATGCCATCGTCTGGCAGTGTAGGAGAACGGCCGACATATGTAATAATCTAAAGGTAAACAGTTATGATGAAATTATACGGGAGAAGACAGGACTTGTCATCGATGCTTATTTCTCCGGCACCAAAATAAAATGGATACTGGATCATGTGGAAGGAGCCAGAGACAAGGCTGAGGCCGGGGATTTACTGGCGGGAACCATTGATACCTGGCTGATATGGAAGCTGACCGGGGGCAGAGCCCATGTGACTGATTACACCAATGCGTCCAGAACGATGCTATTGAATATCCATACGCTTCAATGGGATGATGAAATCCTCAAGGCATTGGACATACCTAGGAGCATGCTGCCGTCTCTTGTACAATCCTCCGGTTTTATTGCATATACCGATGAAGAGGTGCTTGGGGCGGAGATACCCATCACGGGCATAGCAGGAGATCAACATGCGGCGCTTTTCGGTCAGACCTGCTACGAAGCGGGCTCGGCAAAAAACACTTACGGAACCGGCTGTTTCATACTGATGAATACAGGAAACAAACCGATTGTTTCCAAAAGCCGCCTTCTGAGTACTGTGGCGTGGGTCATTGACGGTAAGGCCGAATACGCTTTGGAAGGAAGTGTTTTCAATGCCGGTTCAGCTATTCAGTGGCTCCGGGACGAGATGAAGCTGATTGGCAGTGCGCCTGAAGCTGATTTCGAGGCAGAAGCCGTTACAGATACCGGCGGAGTATATGTGGTTCCTGCTTTTACAGGACTGGGAGCACCCTACTGGGACATGTATGCCAGAGGAATTATCGTCGGTCTCACCCGCGGAACAAAAAGAGAACATGTAATCCGTGCGGTTCTCGAAGCAATTGCTTTTCAAAGCAGAGATGTATTTGAGGCAATGAAGACGGACTCGGGAATCCGGATCAATGAGCTGAAGGTTGACGGAGGTGCCAGTGTGAGTAACTTTTTGATGCAGTTTCAGGCAGATATCATGAATGTAGTGGTGAAGCGTCCCGAGATTACAGAGACGACATCGCTGGGAGCTGCGTATCTGGCCGGGCTGGGTGTTGGAATCTGGAAAAGCAGGGAGGAAATCGCCCGGAGCTGGAAGATCGGCAAGGTTTATGAGCCCACCATGGATGAGAAAGCAAGGAATGAGCTTTACATGGATTGGAAACGGGCGGTTGAGCGGTCCATGAAATGGGATGTCCGATAAAGATGTGCCGGATTCATTTAGGTTGCATAGGCGAGCAGCAAGCTTTAGCTTGCGACCAGCCCCGGCATAAGCGTATAGCTTAAGTTGAAGTTTAAATGTGGAGCCGGCTTATGCAGCCGGCTTTTTCATACCACCGCGCCAAGCAACAGGATACCTTCGTTTTCTCTGTAAATGCCCGGCAGCTGTCCCCAAGGCAGAGGATTCACTCCTTCGCCGACCTCTATGGTATAACCGGGCCTCCTGAATTCCTGTAAAAACCAGTCCTTATACCCCGCATAGGCGGCTTCTGCCGTACCGGCTTCAACTGCATACCCGCTTATAGCGGCGAATTGATTGGCTATCGTCAACGCACGGGGCGGGGCGTAATCCATAAACTGCCAGTAAATGACTCTCCCCTGAGTATGATAAGCGATTACGATTCTGAAATTGTGAGCCTTGGTAAAGTCTGCCATTGCTCTCGACTCAGGCTCCGACAAAGGCGCGTCACCGCCGAAATCCCTTGGACCCGGACTGGTGATGCCCGCTTCAATTTCCTCCTGTTTTTCCTTTTCCCACTCTGCCGGATAGTTCAGATTCAGATCGACGCCTCTGATATTCGCCTTCCAAACGCTGGGAAGCGGCAAACCTGTTTTGTTCAGCTTGGCGGCATTGGTAAAGGCCGGGTCGCTGTAGTTGGGCCAATAAGCTACAAGATCCACTCCGTCCGGGTTTACCAGCGGAATGATATAGATGCTGCCGCGGTTGAACATTTCTCTTATGTTGTAGCCTTGAATGGTGCTGCCGGTAGAATATGCCCTTGCGTAGTTTTCGATGAATTTCATTAAAACCGGTGTTGTAATAGACTCATTGGCATGGTGTGATGCATTATAGGAGTATTCCATACTGCCGGTACCAAGTCTTATGTAATAAAGCTCTCTTCCCATTACGCTTTTGCCTATGGAGCCGGTCTCAAGGAAAGGATACCTGGCCTTAAGTCCTTGGATCTGGCGCTGAACAATTTCATAGGTAGGAGCTACATCCAATGTTACTACGTCGATTCCATAGGGTATGACAAGCCTTTGCCCCACAGACAGCATATTGGGGTTTATTCCCGGATTGGCGGTAATAATTGCATTTACTGAGGTGTAAAAAGCCCGGGCAATTTTATAGTAAGTGTCGCCGGGTTGCACGATGTAAGTATCGTATCCTCTGAGTAGACGATCCAGTACATTCCAGGTGGCAGGGCCAATCACGCCGTCGGCGGTTAGTCCGTTATTCCGTTGAAAAGCGGTTACTGCCTGATAAGTCTGGCTGCCGAATACACCGTCTACCGCGCCGGCATTGTACCCGATTCTGTTCAGAAGACTTTGGACGAGTCTGACATCCGGCCCTACAGAGCCTTGTGACAATGTCTGCATTTTTATACTCCCACCCTTTACAAATTATTCAGTATAATGAATCCAATTCACCACACCATTTATTATTTACTGTCTGCAATCTGCAGCAAAAGTAAAGCCTAATCTTATTCTATTAAATAACCGGCTAAAATGTGTCCTTCAATAAAAATGTATGCTCCTTGATATTTCATTTTGGTTGGGTTACAATTTAAGAAATGTTATTTGAACAATGGAATTTGTTTTAACTTAATTCGAAAGTAGAGGAAATTATGGGAAATACAGACCACAGCGATTTATTGCAGCATAATGCCAAACTTCTGACAACGCTGCTGGAGGTTTCAAATCTTGTATCGTCCACAATGGATTTACAGCCTTTACTCGAAGCTATTTTAGATAAACTCAGAAGTATTATTGAATACAGTAATGCAAAGATATTTATTGTCTCCGGAAACCAGATAAAAGTAATTGCTCATAAATCAGTGCTTGCACAGGGTGAGGAGGATTCTTACCCGTTTCCTCTTGGACGGCGGCTTGCTTTAGAAAAAAAGCCCACAGTGATTGACGATATCTATGCCGACAACGAATTGGCAAACACCTTCAGAAACCATATGGCCAAATACATGGACAGCATATTCAGCGGAATTCATTGCTGGATGAGCCTGCCAATGGTGGCAAAGGACAAGGTTATAGGGATACTGACGCTGGATCATAGTATGGCTGGATACTACAAATCTCACCATGTGGAATTGGGTTCTGCTTTTGCTAATCAGGCGGCAATTGAATATGAAAATGCCAAGCTTTATAATGAGACGGTGAAAAAAGCGGATGAAATAAAGACCATGTTCAATATTCAGCAGGCCATTACCAGCAGATTAGAGCTTGATGCGGTACTAAAGCTTATTGCGGGCGAAGCCCGAAGACTCTCCAACGCCAATTCCACGGCAGTTTTTCTTGTGAGTGAAGAGGAACTGGTGCTTTCAGTTTTTACGGGAGAGCATCATAATGATCTGATTGGTTTACGTCTGCCGGTAAATGAATCCGCAATAGGAGAATGCCTTTTTCGCAAGGAATCCGTTATATTGAACCATTCTATGCCGGAGCACAGGCCGGATCATGAACTGATAAAAAAGACAGGCATGCATACCTGTCTATGTATACCACTGATTGCAGGTACGAAAGCGGTGGGAGTGATTGCTGCTTTCAGCAGACATGACGGTGAGTTTGATGATGAGGATGAGAGAATCTTCAACATGTTTGCTCCCAGTGCAGTGATAGGCATTGAAAATGCCCGCTTATATCTGGAAGAAAAGCGCAGGCATCTGGAGGATCAGCAGAGACGGCACGTGGCGGAAAGCCTGAGAGATATTCTGGCAGTGCTCAACTCAAACCGGTCCCTTGAAGAAATACTGGACTTTATCATTAAAGAGGCTGCACGATTGCTCCATACAGATACTGCTGCCCTTTACAGGTTTTGTAGTGATAAAACGACTCTATTGCTGGAGGCGGCCAGCGGACTGCCCCACCTTACCCCGGGATTCACAACAGCCAATATTTGTGCAGAGTTTCTCAGCAACGCATTCAGGGAATATAAACCGACTGTCATATTAGACTTGAAAGACCTGGATTCAAAGTCAGGTATAACAAAAGAAGCCGAGGAGCATCTGAATTGGATATGCTCCAACTGCTCCGGGGTGGTTACGGTTCCTCTTATCTGTAATGATGAGGTTTATGGCGGGATTGTACTGTATATGAAAAAGGACGAAGGACATCACGAGCATAGCATTACAAAGGAAGACATCGATCTGGCCATGACCTTTGCAGATCAAGCTGCATTAGCCATTGACAATACACGGCTCAGAAAGCAGGCGGAGGAGATGGCGGTAGCTGCAGAACGGAACAGACTTGCAAGGGATCTTCATGATGCAGTCACACAGACACTGTTTTCGGCGAGTCTTATTGCAGAGGTTTTGCCAAGAATATGGGAGCGGAATCGGGAGGATGGGCTCAAAAGGCTTGATGAATTAAGACAGCTAACCCGCGGCGCTCTGGCTGAAATGCGTACTTTGCTGTTTGAGCTTCGTCCGGCAACACTGGTGGAAGCACCGATGGAGGAACTGATCAGACAGCTGTCCGAGGCTATTACCGGGCGCGCACGCATTCCTGTTACTTTGGATATCAATGGCTCGGCAAAGCTTCCGACGGATGTGAAATTAGCCTTTTATCGTATAGCACAGGAAGCGTTGAATAATATTTCAAAACACTCAGGTGCACAAAAGGCTGAATTGAAGTATCAAGTTATTGATGGTCAGCAGCCGGAGATAATTTCTGCCCGGATGATAGTCGCAGATGATGGTCGTGGCTTTGATCCGGGGAGTGTTACATCGGAGCACTTTGGATTGGGTATTATGCGTGAACGTGCAGAAACAGCAGGTGCCAGGCTGAAGATTGAATCCGAAGCGGGCAAAGGAACGACCCTGAGCGTTGAATGGACTGGAAACAGGCAGATTGTATGATTTAAGTGATATGGAATGAGGGAATGGCATGGATAAGAAGATAAAGATACTGATAGTAGATGACCACAATGTTGTCAGAAGCGGGCTTGGAGCATTTTTGCAGGTCTTTGACGATTTCGAGCTGGTAGGTGAAGCATCTGATGGAAAGCAGGCAGTAGAAGAGTGTGCCGCCAAACACCCGGATGTGGTACTGATGGATCTTGTGATGCCTGTGATGGACGGAGCGCAAGCGACCCAGGCAATACGTGAAAGGTTCCCGGATATACAGGTTATCGTACTTACCAGCTTTAAAGAGGACAACTTGATTGAAAATGCTCTTCAGGCCGGAGCTATCGGATATCTTCTGAAAAATGTATCGGCGGATGAGCTGGCTGCTGCAATACGTTCTGCTGATATCGGCCGCCCGACCTTGGCGCCGGAAGCAACCCAGGTGCTGATGAAGGCATCCGGACGCAAAAAGACTCCGGGAGAAGAATTAACAGTCCGGGAGCGAGAAGTTCTAAAGATGATGATGGAAGGATTAAGTAACCCGGAAATTGCACAGAAGCTCATTGTCAGCAGGTCCACCGTGAAATTTCATGTCAGCAGCATTCTGTCCAAGCTGTCGGCAGCCAGCAGAACGGAAGCCGTTGCAATAGCGATACAAAAAAAGCTGGTTTGACTGTGCTCAGACAGTAGGACTTCAATTAACCTGGCCAGATGGCCAGGATATAAACTACCCATACGGTCAGAAATAATCCCCCCATGTGATGGAAGCATGCTGGGGGATTTTTTATTAGAATGTATATATGGCGAATTGTTTCTATATGAATTTATATAGTCAATTGGAAATGAGGTGTTTCTATGAAAATATTAATCGCTGATGATCAGCCTGAGGTTCGGTCTGCTATAAGGATACTGCTCGAACAGAATAATGCTTCTTATTTATTTGAAGAGGTTAATGATATCAACTATTTAGTACAAAGATGCGGGGATATTAAACCGGATGTGATTCTGCTGGACTGGGAGTTGTCAGACCAGTCGATGGTCACTGTGATCCCTGTTTTGAGGCAGCTTGCTCCTAATCTCAGAATTATTGCCATGAGTGGACGACCTGAAGCCGAAAAAGCGGCATTCCATGCTGGAGCAGATGTATTTGTCAGTAAGGGTGATAATTCTGACAAGTTACTCCATGCTATTCACGGGGTGGAACCCTAATACCGGTTAACCTCCCCTGGCCAACAGACCAGTATAACAACTGCTCTTATGGCCTGCTGAAAATCCATCCTTTTGACTGATGTACACACTTGGAAGAAAACTTATAATGGAAGCATATTAAGAAATGAATACCACAAGGCACAGAAACGATATGTGCGTTTTGTGGCAGAAAGTAATGGAGGTTATCGAATATGGAAAGAACAGATTATGAACTAGTTGTGGATTGCTTGGATGGCAACAAGGATGCCTTTTCTGAGATCGTATCCAGATACAAAAGGTTGATTTATTCTGTTGCATACAAATTCTCCAAAGACAGCTATGAGGTAAATGATCTGGCGCAGGAAGCATTTATTAAAATCTACAGATCCCTTTCAAAATATGATAGCCAGTACAAGTTTTCTACCTGGTGTGTAAAGGTTGCTACAAATATTTGCCTGGATCATGTGAGACGCAAAAAAATTAATTCGGTTTCTCTTGATGAAATTGAGAATTTTACCGGAAGTAATAATTCACCGGAGGAACACTATCTCCGAAAGGAAAAAACTCATGCTCTAAAAGAGGCTATTGAAGAATTGCCGGAAATATATAGAGTACCAATCGTACTGTATCATCAAAAGGGGATGTCTTATAAAGAAATAGCAGATACTCTTGACAAACCGATGTCGATTATCAAGAACAGAATATTCAGAGCAAGGCATGCCCTGAAAGAAAACCTGATCGGTGCAGCTATATAACGAGGCCAAGATACCGATCCTGTGTTTGAATACTTGCTATGGAACCATTGAGTCCCTGGACCAGCTTTCCGAAAGCCGAAGCGGCCTCTGCAATTTTCAGACAGTTACCGCCGGCTTGCGTATATACTTGACGTAAGACAGATTGTTTTACTATAATGAGCTTAGAAATAGAGCATCTGTGATTGCGGGGGTCAATGGATGGAG
>JAEZLF010000287.1 GCA_023435925.1 Bacillota bacterium | reverse complement strand
ATATTGGTCAGGTGGGATGCACTTACATATAAATTAGTGGGTCCGGTAATAAGGTGGGCTCGGTGATGAAAGGATAGGTTAGCTGATGGGAAAAGTAAATGATTTTTTTAAGAAAAAGGACATTGTGATTTCAGCACGCCGCTATGGCGTGGATGCTTTGGGTGCTATGGCCCAGGGCTTGTTCTGCTCACTGCTTATCGGCACAATAATCAATACTGTGGGGACTCAGTTTCATCTGCCATTTCTAAATAAGATTGGCGGTTATGCGTCTGCGATGTCTGGAGCCGCCATGGCCATAGCTATAGGCTATGCTCTTAAGTGTCCGCCGTTGGTGCTATTTTCGCTTGCTGCAGTGGGATTCTCGGCTAACGAATTAGGAGGTGCCGGGGGCCCTCTGGCAGTGTTAATCATCGCAATTATTGCAGCGGAGCTGGGTAAAGCAGTATCGAAGGAGACTAAGATAGATATACTGATTACTCCGCTAGTTACAATATTTGCAGGTGTAAGCTTGTCAGCTCTTATTGCACCACCTATCGGTACAGCTGCAAGCTGGGTTGGGCAGGTTATCATGTGGGCTACCGAGCAGCAGCCACTTATTATGGGCGTTTTGGTTTCTGCTATTGTGGGCATAGCGTTGACTCTACCAATTAGTAGTGCTGCTATATGTGCTGCCCTCAGCCTTACAGGACTTGCAGGAGGAGCTGCAGTAGCAGGCTGCTGCGCTAATATGGTTGGCTTCGCAGTTATGTCCTTCCGTGAAAACCGTTGGGGCGGATTGATCTCCCAGGGTGTTGGAACCTCTATGCTCCAGATGGGCAACATAGTCCGCAATCCAAAGATATGGATTCCTGCCATTGTTACCAGTATAATTACAGGCCCCATTGCGACGGTTGTATTCAATTTCAAGATGAATGGCCCTGCGGTTGCTTCAGGTATGGGAACCTGTGGTCTTGTAGGACCAATAGGTGTTTATACCGGATGGATCAACGATATTGCCGCAGGATCTAAAGCAGCGATAACAGCGATGGACTGGATAGCTCTTGTGCTGATATGCTTTATCCTGCCAGCTATTATCTGCTGGGCAATAGGCCTTCTGTGTAGACGGATTGGTTGGATAAAAGAAGGGGATCTGAAGCTGGAGAGCTGATTGAAAGATGGAGTATGATGCAGATGAAAATGTGAGGAAAACAAATTTTGCGGGGTGGTTAATTTGAGCAGCACAATACGAGGTATTAAAAGGTTTATTGCACTCTTGTCTGTTATTGCTTTGGTTTTTGTGGGAATGACTGCATGCAGCTCTACAGAAGGACAGAAGGAGATTGAAAATCCACCGGTTAAGGGGCAGGATGAGCCGAAGCCAAATGAGTCTACTGTGACTGCGGTTGAACCTGAAACTGAAACTGAGCTTTATCATGGGACATTTGTTAACGGAAAGGGAACTGCGGCACAAGCTGGCGGCGCCGGTGCTGTGGGAATACAGAAGGATCTAGCGCCGATAAAGGATATATATAAAGACGATTTCCTCTACGGCAATGCCATATCTATTAAAGACATGGAAGGCGCCAGACTTGAGCTGCTAAAGATGCACCACAATGTAGTGACTGCAGAAAATGCTATGAAGCCTGTATATTTGCAGGGCTCTAAGGGGAATTTCAATTTTTCTGCCGCAGACAAGCTGGTCGAGAGAGTTCTTGCTGAGGGTATGCAGATGCATGGACATACACTGGTGTGGCACCAGCAGTCACCGGAATGGATGAATCAGAAAAAGGATGGCACGTATCTGGGACGAGAGGAAGCCCTTGAAAACCTTAGGACCCATATAAAGAACGTAGTTGAGCACTTCGGTGACAAGGTCATATCCTGGGATGTAGTAAATGAAGGAATGAATGATAACCCGCCAAAGCCATCGGATTGGAAGGCATCGCTGCGTCAGTCCCCATGGTATCATACTATTGGTGATGACTATGTGGAGCAGGCATTCCTGGCAGCCAGAGAGGTTCTGGACCAGCATCCCGGATGGGATATAAAGCTGTATTATAATGACTATAATGATGATAACCAGAATAAAGCAATGGCAATATACAATATGGTTAAGGAAATAAATGAAAGATATGCCGCAAAGAACCCCGGAAAGCTGCTCATTGACGGCGTCGGAATGCAGGGACACTATTCCATAAACACAAACCCTGCAAATGTAGAGATGTCGTTGGAGAGGTTTATTTCGCTGGGAGTTGAGGTCAGTATAACCGAGATGGATATTATGACCGGAGACAATTTTGAGCTTTCCGAGAAGCAGGCAAACGCTCAGGGTAGATTGTATGCAGAGCTTTTCAAGATATTCCGTAAGTATAAAGACAATATAGCGCGTGTTACCGTATGGGGCATGGATGACGGTACCAGCTGGAGAGCTGCACAAAACCCGACTGTTTTTAATAAGGACCTCCAGGCAAAGCCTGCATATTACGGTATAATCGATCCTGACAAATTTATAAAAGAGAATGTAACTGAGACAGCAGTTGCCAATAAATCAACCGCAACGTTTGGTACTCCAAAAATTGACGGCAAGATAGACACAGCATGGAAGAATGCTCCCGAGCTACAGATAAACCGCTATCAGATGGCTTGGCAGGGTGCCGCCGGCACTGCAAAGGTATTATGGGATGACAAAAATCTATATGTGTTATACCGGATCAGCGACGCACAGCTTGATAAGGAGAGCGAAAATGCCTGGGAGCAGGATTCTGTTGAAGCGTTTGTGGACGAGAACAATGCAAAGACAACATTCTATGAGGAAGATGACGGACAGTTTAGAGTCAATTTCGAAAATGCGGTCACGTTTAATCCTGAGGGGATTGAGAACGGTTTCAAGTCGGCAGCTGTTGTTTCGGGAACAAATTATACTATTGAAATGCAGATACCATTGAGAACAATTACTCCAAAGGCCGGCATGGAGATAGGCTTTGATGCACAGATTAACGATGGAAAGGACGGGACTCGTCAGAGCGTAGCCACATGGAACGATCTGACCGGCAACGGATATCAGGACCCATCAGTGTTTGGTATCATTACACTGGAGAAATAAGTTTTCTCAAATAAGTGCAAGCCCACAAGCTGAAAACGCCTGTGGGCTTGCTGCTGTTTAGTGTCTTGTTTTGTTGCTATTTTCCCAGCAGGTTATACAGAACTTGCGCCATTTGAGCGCGGGTAGAGCCTACCGTCGGGTCAAGCTTGCCGCCGCTGCCTGTGACGGTGCCGGATTTCACCAGTGCAGTTATAGCTATGGTCGCCCAAGTCTCCACATCGCCGCTATCAGTGAAATCTGCAAGGGTCTTGCCGCTGTCGCCTGCAGGTAGCTTGTCAAGTGACTTCAGTGTGTTGTACAGCATGGTGAACATTTCCTGTCGGGTGATGGCTTGCTCCGGTGCAAATTTGTTGTCACCGACACCGCCTGTAATGCCAAGGCGTTTGGCTGCTGCCAGGTAACCGGTGTAGAAGGTATTGCCAGCATCGGAGAAGTTGTTCTCCATTTTTTCATCGGATGCCATATCATAGGCACGCATCAATAGTGTGATAAACTGGCCTCTTGTTAGCGTCGCATCGGGGCTGAAGGTTGATTCTGTAGTACCGCCTGTGATGCCCCGGGCAGCCAGGAAGGTAACTGCATCGACATACCAGGCTGAGTCGGCCACATCTGTGAAGTTAATCTTTTTGTAGCCTATGGCATACCTTGAGAAGTGGTCGGTGGTGAATACCACTGTTCCGGTAGCGGCAGCATAGCGTCCATTTGTAACAATCTCAAGATTGCCGTCGGCGTTAATGAAGCTGATGATGACTGCATTGGGATCTTCTCCTGCACCTAGCTGATAAGGAACTGCTACAGTAACATTTCCTCCGAATTGGGAAATGGTATTGCCTCCGCTGGTAACGCTGAATTCATAAACCGGGCGGTTACCTATGAGGGTCTGTACTGCCGCAGGAAGGCTTGCTGTATCCACCCTGGATGCGGAGAAACTGACATCTCCTGCCGCTGCCCCTGCTATGGTATTCAGAGCTGCCCCATCAAAGGTCAGGTTTGCCACAGGGCTGGAAATGGTCATGTCTTGCAGATTACCACTTGCTATGGCTGCCATTGCAACCTGTGGTACTGCGGTTCTTACAGCTGTAGCATTAGTCGGTGCTTCAACTTTTATTTCAACCTTGGGTGCTTTGCCAGACTTGGCAGCCGCAGCTTGAGCCTGCTTCAAAGCACTGTTAACCTGAGCAGCTGGAACAGAAGCCACAGCCTTGCCATCCGTATCTGTAGTTGTGGTCACCGTTGTGGTGGCCGTAGAACCGGAGACAGATGGAGTCGGGGTAGCGGGAGGTGTGGCAGGAGGTGGTGTAGTCGTACTGCCGCCGGGAGATGAACCACCGCCGTTTCCGCCGGTATCGTCTCCATTGTCGCCGATCCTACGCAGCTCAATATCCTTCGCGGTTCCGTCCGCTCTTCCCATATTAACCACAACGTAGTCGTACTCCCGCTCTTCGTACCCTTCGGCTCTGGCCTCAACTACATAATTCGCATAAGAAGATACACCGTCAAAGGTATAGTTCCCGGAAGCGTCTGCCACTATTGTATCGTCGAGCTTCAAATCATAATTTCCTGTTGTCAGATCCGTATATTCTAAATACAAGTCCACGGTAGCGCCTGGAATCCCATGGCCGGTCTCCTCATCTTTGACAGTACCACTGATACTAAAGGTGGGGCGCGGCAAGCTGCCATTCACCAAAATGCCTGAGGTATCAGCTGGCGGGGTGAAGGTCAACTCAACGTTAACGTCATCGAAGTCAGGGTCCCAGAGTCTGATTATTCCGCCGTTCAGCTCAATGGGAGAGTGACACTCAATTCCGTCCGCATCAAGGTCATCGGATTCAATGGTATAGAAGAAGTATAGTGTCTCGTCCGTACCTTGGAAATCACAATAAGCTGGTTTTGTCTCTGAGCCGATTTGCAGATTAATGTACGGTGTACCGTCGGTAGAGTTGACCCAGACCCTCTCGCTGAACTCCACTGCCAGCCACAGTTCCTCCCCGTTACAATAGGTTCCGTCATCATTCAGACGATATGCATCTGTGATGATGGGGGATGCAGGCCGGTCGATATTCTGTGGGCGAAACGTGAAATTAAGCCCGGCTTTACGCCCGGTCACCGCGTCCTCATTTGGTATATCATTGCGGGTGCAGTCCAGGAACTCCAGATCGGAATTTCCGCTCACATCCAGCGTTTTCAGTTGATTGCGGTGGCAGTACAACTCCTTCAGAGCGGGAGATGCGTCCACCTTCAGCGTTTCCAGTTCATTGTAGGCGCAGTTCAGAAATGTCAGATCGGAGTTATTTATAGTCAGAGTTTTCAGTTGATTGTTGTTGCATTGCAGCCACGTCAGTTCTGTGTTGTCGCTCACATCCAGCGACGTCAGCTTATTGTCGTAGCATATCAGCTTCAGCAGCTCTGCGTTGTCGCCCACATCCAGCGACGTCAGCTTATTGTCATAGCAGTACAACTCAAGTAACAAGGGGTTGCCGCTCACATCAAGCTCCTCCAGCTCATTGCGGGAGCAATACAGATATAGCAGTCCGGAGAAGTGCTCGATACCCGCGAGGTCTTTGATGCCCTTATTTGACACATTCAACGTTTCTACACCAGCGAGTTCCGCCTTGTAAAGCCGTTCGTCATTGGTCATATTAAGGCCTGCACGCACAGCCGCTAGGAAATTCGGGTCGGTAAAGCTGTCAGTGACGTCGGTTATGCCCGATGCGCTCACCACCACTTCTATGGTGGCTGTATGGTCGCCGCTGTTGGCATATCTGTAGGGTGCTGTGCCGAGTGCGGCGGTAAAGGTGTAGCTGCCCGCTGTCGCAGGGTTGTAGCCATCTGTATCTACCCAAGTTGTTACCGGCCAGGAAACGGTACCGCCCGAGTAATCTGCCATTACACTGGTGGGCAGAGCTTCAATAACCGCCTCTGCATTTGCATAAGTCGCACTTCCGGCTGCTCCTGCGTTTACGTTGGGAATAGCCGAAAAGCCAGTAATTTCGGTAGTCCCGTTCAGCGTTCCGCCCGTGTGGGTGGTCGTTCCGCCGACCGAGCCTGAAACCGCTACCGAACCGCCAGAAACAGTAAGGTTGCCGGATACAGTCCCATTGACAGTGACTGTAGTGGTTTCTCCGCTGACGGTGAGGTTACCGCTCACATCGCCGTTTTTGCCCTCGTCATTGTTTGTGGTGAGTGTTCCCCGGGTGATGTTCGTTCCCATAGTGGCGCTAATTGCTTTAGAGCTAGTACCTACTCCAGTCGCCGTAACACTACCGCCGGAAATCTCGATTGACTTACCGCAGGCTACTCCACGCCAGCCTTCTGCCAATACCATACCACCTTCGATGGTAATAATACCAGATGATGCATTAATCCCGTTGCCCGGAAAAGAAGCGCTGCCTTGAACCGCTGTTGCTGTAATGTGTGCATTACCACGGACAGTGATGTTACTATTGACTGTAATGGCACTGCCTCCATTCGAAGCTTGTGCAACAATTGTTCCGCTTTCTATGACAACATTCCCTTCTGCCGTTATGGAAGTAGAAGCGGAACTTGCAGCGGTAAGCGTATAAGAATCTGCTTTTATCGTGAGACCACCATCAATAATGTTTAAAGCTCTTCCTTCCGCTGGATTGATTTCAACATTGCCGCTTAGTTCTATGTTGATTATTTCCCCTGTCTGAGATGAAAACTCGATTCCATCCCCTTTGGGGTAGGAACTGTCCAGTATGAGGGTGGCGGTTGATGCATCCCACTCCCAGCCTGTGCCGATGCCGTCTTGGGTAAGGTCGGGAACGACAGACACGCCGCCAATGAACAGCTGACCGGTAACTGCGCCGCTGCCCATTGGCGAAATACCGCTCACACCCAAAGGTGCACCGTAATCCTGTATTTCCGCGAATACCACCGCCGGCAGCATCGTCAGTACCATGCACACCACAACAAACAGACTGCCGATTTGTTTCCATGTTCGCTTCATTTTTCGTAATACCTCCTTATTCCTTCATTGTTTGAATTGACAGCCACTCAAGAATATCCGCCAGAGCAATCCGGGGGCCATCCCGCCAGAAAATGCTTTGCCCGTCGGTACTTGGGCGGGGAAGACCCTCCAAATCCCGCAGGCTGTCGTAAGTGTGGTCGCTTTCTGGTAGACTCCGGGTATCGAACAGGATCAGATGTCCGTTACTGAGCTGAATATCCAGTGTCAGGCCGTCCAGAATATCCACTCTGGTTATATGCAGCATAAGCTATCACCTCATTTCATATTTTTTTAGAATTATGTATCCTTCGTTTCAGAACTTTTTTAGCATAGCAATAAAAGTCCTTACTTGTTTGTGCGGTAAAGAAATCTTTACCGGATTTGCTAAAAAAGTTTTTTTAATCGCTTCTTTTCCATATAAAATATGGTAAAATAACAAGGATAAGGGGGGGGAGGTCATAAAGCAAATCAGGCTTTTACTCATTGAGGATCAAGCGGACATACTGGAAATTAACCGTGAATATTTTGAAGGCAAGGGGTATCAGGCGATTTGCGCGCCCACACTGGCGCAGGCACGCTTTCAATTGGAGGAGCACGCTCCAGATCTGATTCTATTGGATGTGATGATGCCGGACGGCAGCGGCTTTGACTTCTGTACCGAGCTTCGGCAAAAAACAAACGCCCCCATCATCTTTCTGACCTGCAGAGATGAAAATGAGAGCATTGTTAAGGGTCTTTTGCAGGGCGGGGACGATTATGTCACCAAGCCCTATGATCTGGATATTTTGAGTGCGCGTGTAACGGCACAGCTGCGCCGAAGGGGAAATACGACTGCAGGGATCCTTGAGCTTCCTCCGTTGACGGTGGATTTTCTGGCAGGGGAAGCCGTACTGGACGGAATTCATATCGCCCTGACCCTAAAGGAATTGCAGCTGCTGGGTTGTTTTGTGAACTATGCCGGACAGCGGCTCACCTTTGATGAAATCTACCGCCGTGCATGGGGTGAGGCTTCTCCCAGCGCTTCCGACACGATTAAGGCCCATGTATCCAACCTGAGAAGAAAAATGAAATTTGACGAAAGCAGTTGGTTCGAACTGACA
Source organism: Bacillota bacterium (assembly GCA_023435925.1). Classification (GTDB taxonomy): domain Bacteria; phylum Bacillota; class Clostridia; order Acetivibrionales; family DTU013; genus JAEZLF01. The sequence goes on along the minus strand of JAEZLF010000287.1, from coordinate 1,664 downwards.
AGCTCCAGAAAAAACGAGTATATGTTCAGTAAAGTGCGGTATTAGTCCGCGCCGGGAAGGGTGAAGAACACCGAGGTTCCGTGCCCTTCTTCACTTTCAATCCAGATGGTTCCGCCATGCTGCTCTATAATATGCTTACAAATATATAGTCCCAATCCGGTGCCGGTATCCTTACCGATGCCGGGTTTTTTTTTCTTGCCATAGCGTTCAAAAATATGGGGCAGCCGCTCTGCTTCGATGCCACAGCCGGTGTCCGACACGCAGATGAGAAGGCCAACCTCCGACGGCTTCGCGGATATGGTAATCACACCTTCCGTGGTGAAACGCGCCGCATTGGAAATCAGGTTGACGATGACCTGTGAAATTCTCGCAGGGTCGGCATAAATAGCAGGAAGGCCGCTTTCCATACGGATGTCCAGCCGATTACGGTTTTTATTTAAGATGGGATAATGGGTTCTTACGGCTGCATGGATGATTTCCTCTGCATAGCAGCGCACCGGCTCCATGACCATGCGCCCTTCATCCATACGAGTTACATCCAGAATCTGACCCACCATAAGCGAAAGGCGCTCTGCCTCGGAGGAAATTAGAGTCATCCGCCGGGATACCTCGCCGACGTCCAGCGTGTCCGGATTCGACGCAAGCTGCTTGGTGGTCTGGGCATAGCCGGACATGACCGTCAGCGGCGTTTTAAGCTCGTGGGAGACGTTGCCCAAAAATTCTGTTTTCATCCGGTTCAGGCTTTCTAAAGCCCTTTTTTCTGATTCAAGCTTCTGCTCCGCATCCTTAGCCTCTGACAATACCCGGTTGTTCATCTGGAACAGGGATACCGTCTGTGCCAGTACGAATACCAGCATGGCAACCTCGGCAACAGGTATATTGGGTCCGTCGCCAAAAATATCGTTATACATGATAATATCGCCGATGGCGGACATAAAGAATACACCGATGCCATACATGGCAGTAGTTTGCTCTCTTATCGGACGGCGCATTTTCCAGAACATGACGGATACGAATGGTACGATAGTCAGTACTAAAAGAGCTTGATAATAGACAAGCAGAGAGGTATACAACAGTGAATCGGTAAACAATACAAATACGCCATATATGAGCGAGCCGACGATTGCGGTATACCGTACAATCCTCAAGAATTTTCCTGTGGTATACTGCCCCAGATATAGCGATAAGAAAATTGTCCCAAGTACCATGGTCAAATATTCCAGCATAAAAGAGACGTTTCCGTGTATGGGAAAATATGTCCAGGCTTTACTTTGCAGGCATTCCCGCAGTGCCATGACCATGCAGGCAAAAGCGAAATACAGAGTTGCTCTTGTGTGAGAAAGCAGCAGGTAAACACCCAACAGCAATGCCGCCGCGCATAAAAGTGCGCCACTAATGGCGATTCCCTTGATCCGATCGAAAATGAAGGGATCCGTTTTTGCTTTACTCAGGCTTAGCTCTGCAAGAGAAGCCCCTCTCTTGGCGTGATAAAACTGTGCACTGTGGAGTATAATGTCTATTTCACCATTTTCTGCAGCTCCTTGAAAGGAGATGTTGTTTTCCCAAATCTCTGTGTCCTGCTTGGTAACACCAGGCTGACCGTTCTGCGCTGTGAGATTTCCGTTTACATATACCTTCATGGCATGGCGGCCGGAAAGTTTAAG
>JAEZLF010000155.1 GCA_023435925.1 Bacillota bacterium | reverse complement strand
AAAAACAAAAGCGATAATCAGCAGTAAAATAAAGGATATAACAGCTGTTGCAAAGAGAACGGTAAGCAGCAGCGGAAGTAACTACCCTGTGAGTGCGGTTCTAGGTAATTACCCCTTCCCGACAAAGACATACGGAGATATTAAGCTCCCTGCGGGCAGCTATCAGGCGTTGAGGATCATCATCGGCAAGGGCGAAGGTGCCAATTGGTGGTGTGTACTGTTTCCTCCTCTATGCTTTGTAGATGTTACCCACGGAACAGTTCCAGATTCTGTAAAAACGGATCTCAAAGAGGTCCTTACAGAAGAGGAGTACAGTATCGTAACTTCTGCCGATGAAGAGAGCGACATACCCATCAAAATTAAATTTAAGCTTGTCGAACTGTTTCAGGATTCCAAGATCAAACTGGCTGGAGCTCTAAGCAGACTGCTGAATTCCCCGGGCTAAAAATAGTATTAGAGTATGAAATTTCTATTCCTTGACGCAGACTGGCTTCTTATGTATAATGTTATCTAATATTTTTAGAGATGTTGCAAACCAGTGTAGCCAATGAATAGGAGGTACGGTTTCATGGCGTTTTATTACAATGAACCATCAAGAACGTTTAATGAGTATTTACTACTGCCCAATCTCACAACAAAGGAATGTACTCCACAGAATATCAATCTCAGAGCACCGATTGTGAAATTTAACAAAGGCGAAAAGCCCCCCATGAGCATCAATATACCGCTGGTATCCGCAGTAATGCAGGCTGTTTCCGATTCCGGGATGGCAATAGAGCTGGCAAGGTGCGGGGGTCTTTCTTTTATTTACGTATCTCAGCCTATTGAGCAGCAGGCCGAAATGGTCCGTAAGGTAAAGAATTACAAGGCGGGCTTTGTGGTAAGCGATTCAAATCTCAAGCCGGAAGACACTTTAGAAGATGTTATTGCTTTAAAGGAAAGAAAGGGTCATTCCACAATGGCTATTACCGAGGATGGTACGCCGACTGGGAGATTACTTGGAATTGTGACCAGTAGGGATTACAGAATCAGCAGAACCCCTCTCGACAAGAAAATCAAGGAGTTTATGACACCCTTTGAATCGTTGATTTACGGAGAGGAAGGCATTTCACTGAAAGAAGCAAATGATATGATATGGGATCATAAGCTGAATTGCCTGCCCATTGTTGATAAGAACCAGAATCTTGTTTATATGGTTTTCAGAAAAGACTATGACAGTCACAAGGAAAACCCGACAGAGCTGCTGGATTCAAATAAGCGTCTCATTACCGGCGCCGGAATCAATACCCGGGATTACGCTGAAAGGGTGCCGGCACTCGTTGAAGCAGGTGCGGATATTTTATGCGTGGATTCATCGGATGGATATACGGAATACCAAAAGGAAACCATTGAATGGATCAAGAAGGAGTACAACGGTGCGGTCAAGGTTGGCGGCGGCAATGTTGTTGATAAAGAAGGATTCATGTATCTGGTGGATGCAGGTGCAGATTTTGTCAAAGTCGGTGTTGGCGGAGGTTCAATCTGCATCACAAGAGAGCAGAAGGGTATCGGACGCGGTCAGGCGACAGCGGTCATAGAGGTCGCAAAGGCAAGAGATGAATATTATGAGCAAACAGGAATCTATGTACCGATATGCTCCGACGGCGGTATTGTCCATGACTATCACATGACACTGGCCCTTGCCATGGGAGCGAACTTTATCATGCTTGGCAGATACTTTGCGAGGTTTGATGAAAGTCCGACGAGAAAACTTAAAATTGGAAACAATTATGTGAAGGAATACTGGGGTGAAGGTTCGAACAGAGCACGCAACTGGCAGAGATATGACATGGGCGGCAAGGAAAAGATGGATTTTGAAGAAGGCGTTGATTCCTACGTACCTTATGCAGGCACGCTTAGGGATAACCTTGAGACAACCTTGAGTAAAATTAAAGCAACCATGTGTACCTGTGGCGCAGTGGACCTGGAAGAGCTGCACAACAAAGCCAGAATGACCCTTGTTTCATCAACCAGTATTATTGAAGGCGGAGCTCATGATGTAATACTGAAGGACAGTGAAACATCCGGCTGATGCATATTTCTCTCCTCTGTAAAATAGTATTTAGAGAATAACTTACGGGAGAGAAATAGCATAATGCCTGATATTGCATTGGTAATATTTGAACCGGATCATGGAAAAACCGGCTTGTTTGCAAAATGCGGCTTTCTTAAGCTGTATGTAGGAACTGCCTTGTATCGCATATTCCATAGGAAGCAATTTACCAGCAGTGTCCAAGCTTACCATGGGGAGATTGACATGGATATTCTTCATATCAAGCTTCCCTTTTCTGTATCTCTTTTGCCCATGCTGAATGTAAGGTATCTGGAACACTATATTACCCGGATGACTGAGGCTGCAAGCTGTGTAAAATGCTTTGTACCTGCCGGGGTAAATACGTTTGAACGATTTGGAGATTCTATTGATGACAACAGCAGAGCCCTTGTGTTCAAAGCCCTGTTGATACCCATGCTTCATGAGATTTATACCAAAAGCGGTATACGGCTAAGCGATCTGGAGATTGCCTTCGAATCGGGATCGGATACTGCTGAATTGTCAGCCATGGTCAGGCAAATAGAGCCCTGTGTTAAATCGGTTCATGTAGCTGCCTCCGATAAAGAGAATGTGGAGGATGCACTATCGGATATTTGCGAAGATACCGGGTTATCCATATTTGTCAGTAGTGATTTTAAAGGCATTTTTAGAAATGCTGAGGTTATCGTCAATCTTGGAGACCCGGAGATTGTGTCAAAGTACAGAGTAAAACCGGCTTGCGTTGTAATCGATTTTTCACATAAGCCCGGATCAAGGCACCAAGGGGAGTTTACCGCCATCCTGGGTGTTGAATATTCGTTTCCGGTCAGCTTTTATCACACATTTGCAGAAGAGGTAAAGAATAATTACAGCAGGACGAAGCTGACAGAGATTTTTATGGCTTACAAAGCCGGGCTGTTTATCAAAGAACGTTATTATGACTCAACTGTTAATGAGATATTAAAAGTATTCAAAGATTACAGATGCTGCATAACCGGCTTTATTGGCAGAAGAGGAATATTGGCAGCAGAACAGCTGCGCAGATCTGTGAAGGAGTGACTTTTATGCGGCTTTATTCCTCTTTGTTAAGCGGACTGGTCTTATTGACAATGGTAGTGTTGTATTCTATAATGATAAAAAACTGGGGAGAATTTGTGTTTAATTTCCAAGCACTGTAAATGGCGGCCGGTGCTATTTATATGTATCGGGCTCTGTATTGCAGAATAAATACAGGTTAAATGCATATATTATCAACACAAAATTTATTGGTAAAGGAGAGGCTCCAAATGGCAGGCAAAGAAGTCATTCTGACTTATGAGGGCTTGAAAAAGCTGGAGGAAGAGCTTGAACAATTAAGAGGTCCGAAAAGAATGGAAATAAAAGAAAGAATAAAGGTGGCTCTCTCATTCGGCGATATATCCGAAAACTCTGAATACGATGAAGCAAAAAATGAGCAAGCTTATGTAGAGGGAAGAATCGTTCAGCTGGAAACCATGCTGAAGAATGCGAGAGTAATAGATGAGGAAGATGTTTCAACCGATAAAGTAAATATCGGGTCAAAGGTAAGACTCCTGGACATGGACTATAATGAAGAGATTGTATATACCATCGTTGGTTCAACAGAAGCAGACCCATCCAAATTTAAAATATCAAATGAATCACCGGTTGGCAGTGCGCTTATGCAGAAAAAAAAGGGGAACGTTGTCGAGGTGAATGTACCGGATGGTGTTCTAAAGTTTAAGATACTAAAAATTGAAAAATAAAGGCAATTAGCCTGTACCAAAGGGAAAATTTAATATATAATAAATAGAATAACAGTTTGCATCATGTAAACTGTTATTCTTGCATGGCAGGCAATTATGCATTCAGACCGTATCCGGTCTGGATCGCAGGTACTTAAGAATATCGGGAGGTTCGAGGATGTCGGATAATGTTGAAATCAATCAGGAAAATAATGATTTAAGTGAAATACTGAAAATCAGAAGACAAAAGCTGCAGGAGCTTCAGCAAAGCGGCAAAGATCCTTTTAAGGTCGTTAAGTATGATGTAACACATAATGCAAAGGAAATACTTGAAAACTTCGATGCACTTGACGGTGTACAGGTTTCTGTGGCCGGCAGGCTGATGTCAAAAAGAGGTATGGGGAAAGCCAGCTTTTGTGACTTGCAGGATCGTGAAGCTAAAATACAGCTTTATGTTCGAATAGATGGTATTGGTGAGGAAGCCTATGAAGAGTTTAAAAAATATGATATAGGTGATCTTGTTGGTGTAAAGGGTACAGTCTTCAGAACCCACAAGGGTGAGATCTCTATAAAGGCTGAAAATGTGCTTCTGATGGCTAAGTCGCTGCAGCCGCTGCCTGAAAAATGGCACGGACTGAAGGATGTTGATTTGCGATACAGACAGAGATATGTCGATCTGATCATCAATCCCGAAGTCAGAAAAACATTCTTGATCAGAAGCCGGATATTGACCGAAATCAGAAGATTTCTCGATGGCAGAGGATTTATGGAGGTCGAGACGCCTATTCTGAATACCATTCCCGGTGGTGCAACAGCGAGGCCCTTTATTACGCACCATAACACATTGGATATTGATCTCTATCTGAGAATAGCTCCGGAGCTCTATTTGAAGCGTCTTATCGTAGGTGGCATGGAAAAGGTCTATGAAATGGGTAGAATGTTCAGAAATGAAGGAATGTCCATCAAGCACAATCCGGAATTTACAATGATGGAAGTCTATGAGGCCTATAACGACTATAAAGGTATGATGGAACTTACCGAGACGCTAGTTTCGACTGTAGCAGACAAGGTGCTCGGGACTACCAGGATATCCTATCAGGGGCAGGAGATCGACCTGACTCCCCCATGGAACCGAATGACCATGAGAGAGGCTGTTCTGCAATACTCAGGTGTAGATTTTGACACAATAGGAAGCGATGAAGAAGCCAGAGCTATAGCCAGAGAAAAGAAGCTACATGTGGATGCAAAATTGTCAAAGGGTGAAGTACTGAGCCTTATGTTTGAAGAGCTCGCCGAAGAAAATCTTATTCAACCGACCTTTATTACAGACTATCCGGTTGAAATATCGCCTCTTACAAAGAGGAAACCGGACAAACCGGAACTAACAGAGAGGTTTGAATTGTTCATAACCGGAAGGGAAATGGCGAATGCCTATTCAGAGCTCAATGATCCGATTGATCAGAAAGAGAGATTTGTCCAGCAGGTTAAGAAAAGAGAAGCTGGGGACGAAGAGGCAAATATGATGGATGATGATTTTGTCAACGCACTGGAATATGGCATGCCGCCTACAGGAGGCCTTGGTATCGGTATAGATAGGTTGATCATGCTTCTTACTGATTCTTACTCCATAAGAGATATTCTTCTTTTCCCGACTATGAAACCCAGGGACTAATATGGGGCAGCGAAGAATGAAACGTTGCTATGACGGTAAAAAGGGGATGAGGTTTGAATGGATAAGAAGGAAGCCAGAAAAATATTAGGTGTCAGTAAGGAAATCAGCAAAAATGATCTGGAAAGAAAGTTTACCATTTTATTAAAAAAGCATAGAATGGTACAGGAAATGCGCGGCCATGAAGAGGAAGCTGTACAGAATCCTGAGAAGGTTCAGCAATCAGCTGTACAGCAGGATGCCGGTATAAAGCAGGAAGAGTATACTTTTGAACAGATCACACAGGCGTACAACGTCCTAATGGGTTACGAGGTTCCAATGAAGGAGGAACCTCCAAGCAAAGCTGCTCCTCTATTGAAAAAGGCAGGTATTGATGAGAAAAAGGCAAAAAACTTTTTCTACTATTATAAATATCACATACTGATTTCTATCATTGCTATCGTGACCATTGTCTTTACTGTAAGGGGATGTGTAAATAGAGTCGATCCGGACTTCACTATAGCTTTTTTAGGTGAAATCAGCTATACGGATAATGAAGTGCTGAAAGCATCGATAAAGCAAAATGTGCCTGAAATTTTAGAACCGGGCTTTGATGGGGCATTTATTTCTGAAAATGGTCAGGGTGAGCAGCAGTATGCAATGGTGATGAAAGCCACGGTTCTTATGGCCGCCGGAGATGTAGATATATTTATATTGGATAAGGCCTGCTATGATCGATATGCGAAGCAGGGCGCATTTATTAGTTTGGACGACATCGCACTTGATTTGGGTGTTGATATGGAAAAGAATAAGGAGTATATTTTGAGTGTAGAAGAGTCTGGAGATATCTCTGATGAAGCGTCTGAGGAGCAGACTGTGAAGGAACCTGAACCGGAACATCTGTATGGAATTGATATTACTCACAGCACAGCTTTGAAGGAATCTGGCATTATCGGTAACGAAATGATTGCAGCACTTTACGTCAGAGGTGAGCAAAAGGATAAAGCGGTGAAACTACTGCGGTTCCTGCTGAAATAAATTTACAGATAGGGGGATGTGTAAATGTCCAGTGAGTTGATTTTGAAGGAAGAGTATTTGGAGACAGAAGCGAAGGTTTTTGTATCAGGAGAGATTGACATCTATACTGCCCAGCAATTTAAAGAAAAGCTTTACAGCATTGTCGAGAACAGCGGAAAAGACCTCGTAATCGATTGCAGTGGGTTGAATTATATCGACAGTACGGGACTTGGGATTTTTGTTGGTGCACTAAAGAAAACCAAGCTTGCCGGAAGAAGCATCTATCTGGAAAACATCAAGGAGAACATAAAGAAGCTGTTTATCATTACGGGGCTGGACAAGCTGTTTATCATACATTAACACTTGCTGCACCAGTCTTGCCATAACACTTAATACAGGCATCTGTAACGCCTTGTATTGTATTGAAGGAGAGATAAGATGGAATCACCGGATAGAATTGAAATAAAGCTGCCATTCAAAGCGGAGTATGTTAGTGTCGCAAGGCTTACTGCTTCTGGAATTGCCAGCAGAATCGGTTTTGATATTGAAACTGTTGAAGACATCAAGGTTGCGGTATCTGAAGTATGTAGCAGAATCATCAGTGCTGCTGAAGGAGCAGAGGGTACTTATGCAATATTGTTTGATATGCTTAAGGACGAGCTTGCCATAATTTTTACATCCGATATTGAGAAGACCCGGTGTATATTTGATGATGAGGAAGATGTGTTGGGAATGTCAATCATTAATGCTTTCATGGATAAGGTTGAGTACTGCCCTGGTGGAAACTACATATTATCTATGACAAAAACTTATGAGGGGAATTCCGTCAATGGATTATAATCATGATACGACAGTGTTGAAGGAAGCAGAAGATTCTGATGCGCTTTTTGCCAGATACAGCAAAGAAAGAAATATAGATGATAGAAATGAGCTTGTTAAAAGATATATCTATCTTGCAGAAATCATATCAAAAAAATTCCTGAATCGCGGAGTAGACTATGAGGACATTTATCAGGTGGCATGCATAGCCTTGATAAAGGCTGTCGAGCGTTTCAGCCCTGACAAAGGTTTCAAATTCGTCAGCTTTGCTACGCCCACCATCGTAGGTGAGATTAAACGATATTTCCGGGACAAAAGCTCTGCAATCAGAATACCTAGGCGTATCTATGAAGTTTACCAGAAGGTAAACTTGGCAAGGGACCACCTTTCACAGGAACTTCATAGAACTCCCAAAGTGGAAGAGATAGCAGCTTTCTTAAAGATAAAAGAAGAAACGGTTCTTGAAATCATTGAATCGTGGAATGCTTATAATATGCAATCCTTTGATCAGAATGTATTTAATGATGATGATCTTGAGCTGCATGAGACCATAGGCGGAGATGATGCCACTTTTGAAAGGATAGAGAA
>JAEZLF010000123.1 GCA_023435925.1 Bacillota bacterium | reverse complement strand
ACAATAGGAGGATCCCGTTATTATATCGGGCAGTTAGTAACTCTCAAAGCCGGTACCTCTGTTTTTTATGGAAGAATTACCGATGCGTCCAAGGTTTAAGGAGGATCGATATGCCAAAAAGAAAATTAACGTGGATAGGTATAGCAATTATCATTATTTTAGTTGCGGCAGTTGCCGGAACAGTGTATAAATTCTCAATAGCAAATATAGCAGCACCTGCAGCGAATAAGGAAAAAATTCTGATCACCTTTTATCTGGAAAGCACCTCTGACAGCAGCATCACTCCCATCAAAGCCGGAGATTCTGTCAGAGAAACGATTCAAAACTCCGACTTTGGTAAGGTGATAAAGATAGAACCTGGTCCGTCTATATTCTGGGAAAGTGCGTCAGACGGACAACTGGTGTCTTCAAGCCGGGAAGGATATTCTTCCCTGTATCTCACAATGGAGGCTGAGGGTATTTTAAGTAACACAGGCATCTCCATTGATAAATCGGTATATTCTGTGGGCATGACAGTATCTTTGTATGCAGGGAACAGCATGCTGAATTCCGGCAGAATTTCGGCAGTTAGTAAAGTACAGAAGTAAAAAAGGTAGAGGATATGAAACGATTTTTCCTGAATGCAGTAAATAACAGCAGAATATTATCTAATTTCAGCGGCTCTGACTATGCTCAGCTAAACTGGATCAATAGTATATTCTTTTATGTCCTTGACAGAGTTCTGAATGGTCCGTTCCGGTTCCTGAATCATTTATTTGTTAAATGGAACCAGATATTTGATAACAGTGCTCTGATCCGGCTCTTTAAATACATCAGTGAAAAGCTCCATATCCTCATCGGACTGGTTTTAATATTAATGATGGTCATACCCGACCATAGGTGGTACAACAAATATGGTGTGGTGCTTGTGCTTGTGCTATTAGCAGTCTTTCTGCTAAAGCTTGTGATTGCTCCTAAGACCGGATTTGAGATAGCCAATATTGATTACAGTGCGATACTGTTCTTTTTCACCATTTTTCTGGCGGGCATCACGTCCCTTTTCCCGAAGGAAAGCCTGAATTCTCTTGTGTTCTATGGTATCACCTTTGTCGCCATGATCCTCGTGGTCAGTTCCGTAAATTCATTGGATGATTTGAATATACTGATTAAGCTGATTGCCTTCGGGATCTTTCTAACGGCTGTGTACGGTATTTATCAATGGAAGGTGGTTGGGATTGCTGTCAACCCAGCGCAGACCGATTTGATTATCAGTCAGGATTTGGGCGCGAGACTGTTTTCAACTATGGGGAACCCCAACGTCTATGGAGAATTATTGGTCTTAACCATACCCTTCTTTGGCGCAATCATATTAAATGAAAAAAAGCTGATAAAGAAAGCTTTCTGGATCATCTTACTGCTGCCGATTATTCTGGTTTTATTCAAAACAGGCAGCAGATCTGCCTGGGGCGCTCTGGCAATAGCGATGTTTATATTTGTATTTTTGTGGAATAAGAAATTCATCCCACTATTTATCCTCCTGGGTGTTATTGCACTGCCATTTGTGCCTTCATCCATTTACAAAAGAGCATTATCGGTATTTAACCCAAACGATACCTCCAAATTATACAGGCAAAAAATCATGAAATCCGCCCTGTCCATGCTGAAGGATTATTGGGTCACCGGCGTCGGACTGGGTACCAATGTGGCCGGTACTGTATTCCAGAGATACAAGAGCTTTGGATTAACCAGGGTTGCACATACTCACAATCTCTTTATTCAGATGTGGCTGGAAGCAGGAATCTTTGCGATCTTGACTTTTATTATGCTAATATTCAGAATGGCCAGAAATACCTTTATCGCCGTACGTGAGAAGAAAAATCCGGCAGCAGTTCATATCCTGATAGCGTCGCTCTCTGCTGTGCTGGGTCTGCTGGTAATGGGCTTCGCCGATCATGTATGGTTTTACAACCGTATCCTGTTTGTGTTCTGGATTGATATTTCCATTGGATTGTCCGCATTGAAGCTGTTAAAACGCACATAGAAGTATAAGAAACGAAAAGCATTAATCGCACTCCAGTACAGTCAAAAACAAAGAAAGCACATTGACAGTCTTATCAACATGCTTTCATCTATATTTTCAAGTGCAATGAACCATTTAGACGTACTTCACTGGAACATTGCACGGATTTTTCTGTAATAAGTTGAATGAAGCTCAATATTTCTTATTTTGTCAGGTTTTTAGCCATGATACTCGCAACAACTTCATTCAACTTATATGGAGGATTCATTTGCTTCACCTGTGGGCGAAGCATCCACATAAATGTATGTTACTGAATATCAATTCTGTGAGATTTTGGTTTGCTCTCTTCCGATTTGGGCAGACTCACTGTAAGAACACCGTCATTATATTTGGCAGTTACATTCTCCTGCTGAATTCCGTCCACGTGGAAGGTTCTGCAGTATGAGCCATATCTTCTTTCCTTGCGGATGTAGTTTTCTCTCTTGTCTTCTGACTGCTCATTTTGCTCAACACCAATGGTAAGCACGCCATCTCTCAGGTCAAGCTTGATGTCTTCTTTCTTTACTCCGGGCATATCAGCCTCAATGACATATTCCTTCTCTGTTTCGCGAATGTCAGCCTTTATGGGATGAGCTGATGTAAAAAAGGCCGGTGTAAAGGAATCGCTAAAAAAGTCATCAAAAATACTTACAAAATCAAACGGGTTATTTCTCGTCTCCATGCTATTTGTTCTTCTGTTAAATGGTACAAGTCCGAACATATAAAACACCTCCAAATTATAATAATAATATGAATATTTATGTTAGTTGTCTCCGATTATCTCAGACAGTATCCCTGTTTTTATTTGCCTCGTACCGTCTTTACTGTCTTTACTGTCTTTGACTATCTTTGACCTTGGCTATATTCTAAATCATTCCATCTGAATAATCAAAGTTTGTTTTTGACTATCTTTGACCTTTATTTTTGAAAAACTTCTATTATCTTAAATTATCACAGATATCCTCACTTTTTCTTCACGGTTCCTGCCTTTTTATCGCCAACCAAATTCATAATTTCAGCAGGCCTGAAAACTCCCGTAATCATCATAAAAAAACATGCTATCAAAACATATAAGGTTAAGGCTATCAATGTGGTAAGCCGATCTCCAAATTTAAAAATTTTTGCAAAATGATATAGATATCTAGCTATAAAAACCATGATAACCGTTATTAATCCGGGCTTCAGTAACCATTCCCTCAAATTGAATACCAACCCCGTAATTTTGTTGATTGCCAGCAAATCCAGGAAAGTATTCAACATGAAACTAGCTGTCAGGCCCCATATATAGCTTTTAATTCCGAATAATGGTATCATAAAGCACACCGCAATAATTCTTACAGCAGATCCCAATACCGTGTTCCGTAAAAGGATACCCTGCTTACCCAGCCCATTCAGAACTCCTGTCAGTGTCTGCTGCAAATAAATAAAAACACATGAAAACGACAGCATGTACAAAAGGCTTCCGATTTTTTCCCGTCTGTAAATGAGGCTGCCAACCTCATTGGGATAACTAATAAACACAGCTGTGAATATCATACCCAGAACAAATGTGACTTGTATGGATTTTGAAATCCGATAGTTCATTGTTCTGTAGTTTTTCATTGAAACAGCTTCAGAAATTGCCGGCACCAGAGTAGTAGAAAGAGAGTTTGTTACCAGCGACGGGAATAGAATGAGCGGAAGCGCCATTCCGGTTAGTCTCCCAAATACTTCCATGCTGCTTTTACGTTCAAGTCCCCCAACAGTTAGCATAGCAGGTATCAAAATGTATTCAGCTGCCGATAATATGGAAATTACCAGCCTGTTCGCAGAAATCGGTACTGCCGCTTTCAGAAGCTCTGCCATAATGCTTTTTTTCCGCATTAGCCTTCCTCTATTCAGTTCTTTCATAGCATGCCTTTTTTTATATATATAAACAGCAGTCAAGACTACTAAATTGGCAATCTCACCGAAAGCCGCCGATAAGGCTGCAACAGCACAGGCATATTCAACACCTTTTTCTGATACTCGTACTGCCAACAGCAGAACAAATCCTATTTTAACGGCTTGCTCCACTATTTGAGAAAGAGCAGTGGGCATTACCTGCTGAATACCATAAAAATAGCCCTTCAGCGCAGCTGCAGCCACTATCGGGGGTATGCATGGAATGATCACCAGTAGTGCCAGGTAGGTCCTGGCATCACCAAGCAGGCCGGTACTAATCTTCTCAATATTCAAGTATATTAGCAGTGAAACCACCGTGCCAGCTGCAAGCTCAATGATCAACGCACATGCAGTGATCCTTCGAGTGTTTGCGGTGTTATTCCTGGCCTTCTGCTCTGCAACCATTTTTGAAACAGCGATGGAAATCCCGGCAGTTGATGTTAGAATAATGGCAGTATAAACCGGTACAACCAGTTGAAACACGCCCATGCCCTCAGCACCTATCAGGTTCGAAAGAAATATTCTGTAAGCAAATCCGAAAAGTCTGGCAATAAACCCTGCCAGCATTAAGATGATGGCCGCACTCACAAAAGTTTTTTTCATTACAATACCCCTGC
>JAEZLF010000065.1 GCA_023435925.1 Bacillota bacterium | reverse complement strand
TTTGTCCGATATATGTGTTAGAATGAAATGCAGACAACTTTTAAAGGAGACAGTAATGAAGCTTACAGTAAATTTGTGGTCAAGAAAAAAAGGAGAAATCAGGCGGTTTCTTGAAAGCTACTATGGTTGCAGCATGATTCTGGATGAAGAAGCGGGGGAGTGGATGTGTGATTACAGGAAGCCGCTAGAGGCGGTGGACATGATCAGTGCAGTTGTAGATAACATTGACAAATATCAGATCGCTCTTTGCATACAGTTGGATGAAGGGCAGCTTCATCATATCACTGCAGATAATCACAATGATGTAATAAGGGACATGTTCCATTTGTTTTATAATGAAAATGTTCCGATATACAACTAGGTACATGGAATTAAAATAAGGCGTACAAACCGGAACGATTATATTTTGCATAAACCGGAGTGTACGCCGAAAATTTGGAGAGGTAACTGAAAATAAAAGTCAGACTCAGGATATCATATTAAAAACATCCAGGATTCCATTTTTAGAGTTGCCAAGCTCCTGCTTAAAGTATTCAAGGCTGTCAGAGACGATATCATTGAGTACCTTTTGCCCTAGTAATTCAACGGGAGCCAAATCGTCTGTGAATACATATTTTGTTTCAGTGACCTCACTCTGATTCTCGAAAACCCTTTTGGCTATTGGTAGCAATGGGTTCTTTGGATCCAACAGATTCATGTTATTCTCATAATTTTTCAGACAATCTGTTTGATCTGAAGAAAAGACAATGGTATTTGAAGAGTTTGGCACATGATATTTATAGACCTTATTCATATTATTTTTCAGTGTTTGAGTGAGGGAGTCCACGATTTCCGTGCTGTTTTCTGAACGCATGTTGATATTGATCAAAATGACACCACCCGGATTGAGGTGCTCCTTAATTTCAGCGAAAAACTCCGTCGTTGACATATGAAACGGTATTGTGATGTCATGATAAGCGTCAACCATCACAATATCATACATTCCTGCTTCACGCCCGGCAAGAAAGGTTCGGCCGTCATTGACATACACAGTGGCCTCGTCTTCCTTCAGTCCAAAATATTCTTTGGAAAGGTTCACGATTTTTTCATCGATTTCTACTCCATCTATTTTACTGTTGGGAAAGTAATACTTGCATTGCTTTGCGAAGGTTCCGGTACCCATGCCCAGGACTAAGACGTCCAGCTTTTTTTCAGCATCGGAATTCTCAAGGAAAAACGGGGACATAAGGGCATAATCGTAATACATGCCGGACAGGGTCTGGTTCTTTTTGTAGATTGACTGAACACCAAAGGCAACGTTGGTGGAAAGGATGACAGAGTTGCCTTCCTCAGCTACCTGAAGGTAATTGTATAGGGATTCGTCTTCAAGGACTGTTGTCTTCCAGAAGGCATAGCTGCTGTTCAGAGGCATAAATAAGAGTATAGCCGTCAGGACTGTCGTAATGACACTTTTGATAAAGCCTTTTTTGGTTTTAACGAAATAATAAAGGCATATCAAATTGAGTCCCAGTGCGAATACCAAAAAGGACTTCTGTGTACCAATATAAGGTATTGTCAGAAAGGTGGGAATAAAGGTCCCTATAATACTGCCAATGGTGGAAGCTGCGTAAATTTCGCCGGTGGTACGGCCGCTGTTTTCCATATCCTTGACGCCGAGCTTGACCAGATAAGGTGAAACCATACCAAGAATCAGCAGCGGTGCTGAAAAAACCAGCAGACAGGAAAAAACAGAGCCGGCGACAAGCAGGTGGCCGGGCAGTATCCACATCATAATTACGGCAGAGATGGCAATGACATATTTGCCCACCAGCGGAATTATAGCAACCCACACGGCCACAATCCAAAGCAATGCAAATAACCTGCCCAGGTTATTATGCTTGTCCGCTGATCTTCCGCCTAAAACGTTTCCAATACTCATGGATATCATGATCAAGCCGATTACTACTGTGTATACGATGGAGGATGTGCCAAAATACGGTGCCAGCAGTCTCGTAGCAGATAACTCTACCCCCATAACAGTCATACCGCATAAAAATGAAGTCAGATAAATAAAGAGATTCTTTCTCATAAAAGCTGTTTGCCCCCTTGTGATGATTTGATGATGGCGTGCCTAAGTCATTTATAGTGTATAACATCCCGACTGGTTTTTAAATAGAAAATTGTTCTTTTTTGCCGGTGTATGGTAAAATGTTGGTGGAAATGGGAATGTGAACGTGTGGGAGTATACGATCTCCTGGGAAAGAAGGATAATCGGCAGCTATGAATGACGATTTCATCAAATACTTGTTTTTCATTGTTTTTATTGTCATTGCAGCAGTAGTGGTTTCTGCTGTATTCATACTCAATAGAAAACGCAGAGCCGGGAAAACAGACAGTGATGGTGAGAAAAAGGCAAGCAGCTCATTCCAACCTGTTAGCGGAGGCAATGTCAGTATTTTCTTTGATAAGCAGGGAAATGCTACAATCATCCCATATGTCACAGATTTAACAGGATCGGGGAAGGCAACCTCCGATGTAGTGTTTCTTTACAGACCTTTCAAAGCAATGGAGCTGGGCAATACGATCAGGAACGCACTTGCCTCCTGCCGGGACGGCAAGCCGGCTGACTCTTACAAATTAATGGAGCGGTTGGGAGAGCAGAACTGGAAGAAATTTTCCGAGGGTAAGCTGAATTTGTCGGTTTATTTCAAGGAAGGAATCGGAATGATATTTAACACTACGGTGCGCACACCAGAAGGAGCCTATGTTTTCAATAAGAGGGGTGTAGAGTTCAGCCTGACGTCAAATGCCGATGATGAAACGATTGGAAGTACGGCACTCCAACTGCTTAACAGGTGCAGGTGATGAGAATATGAGTTTCCCAGATATGATGGAAAAAAACGGCTTTGTCAATTGACTTGATGAAACGCATTGATTATAATGAGACGAAAAGATATCTCCCACTTCTTTAAGTGGCGGATACCGCTTCCTTCGAACAGGCGGCGAGTACATCTCCCGTCCCGGATGCATGGGCGAGCAGCAAATGTAGTTGCGACCAGTCTCATTGAAACGCTGCTGAGGAAATGAAATTTTTCTATAAACGAAAAATTTCATTCGAAACCGAAGCGTTATAATGAGTAAAATAACGAGGCGGTACTATTTAGGTGGAGGTTGTTTTAAATGAAGGTAACGAAAGAAACGATTCAGCATGTAGCAGATCTGGCGCGCCTGAATATTTCCGAGACGGAAAAAGAGAAGCTTACACTGGAAATGGAAACAATCCTTTCTTATGTTGACAAGCTTAATGAACTGGACACCTCAGATGTAAAACCCATGGAACACGTTATTCCCGTTCAGAATGTATTGAGAGATGACGTTGTCGCCGACTCATATAACAGGGAAAAGCTGCTGGAGAGTGCTCCTTCTCAAGAAGAGGGCTGCTACAAAGTGCCCGGGGTAATGGAGTAGGGGTGTAGGAGGATGATGAAATGAAGCTTTATGAAATGACCGCCCATGAGCTGTCTGATATGCTGCGGAACAGAAAGCTGGGCGTTGTAGAACTGACAAAGGCGTATTTGAGCAGAATTGACGAAGTTGATTCCGAAGTTGGAAGCTATATTACCGTTTCCAGGGACGAAGCATTGAAGCAGGCGGAAAAACTGCAATCGGAATTCGACAGCGGTGCGGATTTACCTGCACTTGCCGGAATACCTGCAGCCATAAAAGATAATATATGTACAGAGGGTATTCCAACCACCTGTGCCTCGAAAATACTGAGTAATTTTGTACCGCCCTATGATGCAACAGTGGTAAAAAAGCTTTATGAGCAAAAATCCATATTACTTGGCAAGCTGAATCTGGATGAATTTGCAATGGGCGGTTCTACAGAAAATTCTTATTTTAAACAGACTAGAAATCCGTGGAACACGCAGAGGGTTCCCGGCGGCTCAAGCGGAGGAGCGGCTGCATCGGTGGCAGGCGGAGAGGCGGCATTTGCACTGGGCTCCGATACCGGTGGCTCCATCCGGCAGCCTGCGGCCTTTTGCGGTGTTGTTGGGATGAAGCCTACCTATGGCTCGGTTTCCAGGTATGGGCTTGTAGCTTTTGCATCTTCTCTTGACCAGATTGGTCCTCTTACAAAGGATGTGACGGATTGTGCCCTTGTGCTGAATACCATCACAGGGTACGACAGCAAGGATTCCACCTCTGCACCGGTTCAGTTTCCGGACTATACCCGGGCTCTTGTCAATGATGTAAAGGGCATGAAAATTGGTATCCCTCAGGAGTATATTGGTGAGGGGATTCAAGACAATGTGAAAAAATCAGTTCTTGAAGCTGTAGAGACCTTTAGAAAGCTGGGAGCAGTTTGTGAGGAATGCTCCCTGCCTATAACCGAATATGCCATTCCTGCATATTATATTGTTTCTTCGGCAGAAGCCAGCTCGAACCTGGCCAGATATGATGGCATCAAATATGGCTACAGAGCGGAGAAGTATACTGATTTGCTGGACCTCTACAAACAGACCCGAAGTGAAGGTTTTGGCCCTGAGGTCAAAAGAAGGATCATGCTGGGGACATATGCATTGAGCTCCGGTTATTATGACGCGTACTACAAGAAGGCACTGCAGGTTCGAACATTGATCCGTAAAGGCTTTGACGAAGTCTTTATGAAATATGATCTGGTGCTGGGGCCTACTGCCCCGACGACAGCCTACAAGATCGGAGAAAAGGTTGATGATCCTCTCGCCATGTATCTGGGAGACATCTATACTGTTTCGGCGAATATCGCAGGTCTCCCTGCGCTGGCGCTTCCATGCGGTTTTGATACGGATGGACTTCCGGTAGGCATGCAGCTGATCGGAAAGCCTTTTGATGAGAGCACATTGCTTCAGGCCGGTTACGCATTTGAACAGAACACCGGCTTCCATCTGAATCGACCGGCTATTTAGGAATACCGGCAGAAAAAAAGCTGTATTATGCAAATTTGAGGTGAAGAATATGGATTATGAAATCGTGATTGGCCTGGAAATACATGCGGAATTATCAACCCAATCAAAAATTTACTGCGGGTGCTCCACAGAATTCGGCGGAGAGCCCAATACACATTGTTGTCCGATTTGCACAGGAATGCCGGGAGTGCTCCCTGTTCTGAACAAAAAGGTGGTGGAATATGCTGTTAAGGCGGGTCTTGCCATGAACTGTACTATTTCACAATTCAGCAAGCAGGATCGGAAGAATTATTTTTACCCTGATTTGCCCAAAGCCTATCAGGTCTCCCAATTTGACCTGCCACTGTGCCGGAATGGGTATGTGGAAATAGAGGTTGGGGGCACCCGCAAAAAAATAGGGATTACCAGAATCCATATAGAAGAAGATGCAGGTAAGCTGATTCATGATGAATGGGGAACAGGTACGCTGGTGGATTATAACCGCTGCGGAGTTCCTCTGATTGAGATTGTGTCGGAGCCCGACATGAGATCGCCGGAAGAGGCAAGAGCCTTTGTGGAAAGTGTGAAGGCGATATTGGAGTATTTGGATGTGTGTGACTGCAAGATGCAGGAAGGATCTCTCAGAGCTGACGTCAACCTGTCAGTAAGACCTGTCGGCAGCACAACCTTCGGAACTAGAACAGAAATGAAAAATCTCAATTCTTTCCGGTCGATACAGCGTGCGGCGGAAAGTGAAGCCCAAAGGCAGATCAGGGAAATTGAGGATGGAAGCACGATTACACAGGATACAAGGCGATGGGATGACGCAAAGGGCTACAGCTATGCTATGCGAAGCAAGGAAGAGGCCCACGATTACCGTTATTTCCCCGAGCCTGATCTGGTACCTGTTGTAGTTGATGATGAATGGCTTAGCCGGATTAAAGAATCTCTGCCGGAGCTTCCGGCAGCACGAAGAGAAAGGTATATAGCCGAATTTGGCTTGCCGGAATACGATGCAGGACTGTTGACCTCATCCATTCGATTAGCCGAATTCTTTGAGGATGCAGTGAAGGGCAGCAGCAATGCAAAAGCAGTCAGCAACTGGATCATGGGCGATGTGATGAGAATATTAAAGGAAAAAGAGCTGGAAGCGGACCGAATTCCATTTCCGGGCAGCTATCTGGCTCAACTGGTAACGTTGATTGATAAAGGTACCATCAGCGGTACCATTGCAAGAAAAGTACTTGAGAAAATGTTCGAATCCGGAAAAGAACCGGGACTTATTGTAAAGGAAGAGGGATTGGAGGTTGTCAGTGACGAAGATGCACTAACAGCTATAGTCCGGAAGATTCTCGATGCAAATCCTCAGTCTGTTGCAGACTACAAGGGAGGCAAGGAAAAAGCCTTCGGCTTCCTGGTGGGACAGACCATGCGGGAAATGAAAGGAAAGGCCGACCCTCAGACAATTAATCGATTATTGAGAGAAGAGTTGGCGAAATAAGCGTGCGTAATATTTCGAATATGACGTAAGAATGCGACAAGGATAGACATTCTCTTTGTCGCATTCTTTTTTTGTCTTCTGTTAAAATAATATTGGAGTTTTTCAATTCAATCTTGTATACAATAAACGTTTTGTATATAATGGGTATGGCCGGGAAATGCTTGATATAAGCAGATATTAGAACCTGGTAATAATTTGTGCAGAGTAAACAATTGTGAATCAGGGCAAAATAATATTGCTTTGATTCATTAATATGAAAGGGGTCTTGTAATGAATTTCCTAGAACAAATCAGCGAGCGCGCAAAAAAAGACATCAAGACAATTGTACTGCCTGAAAGTTCTGATATCAGAACGATCAAAGCAGCAGCTATGGTGCAGGAGCAAGGCATTGCAAAAATTGTACTTGTGGGAAAGGAAAATGAGATTAAAAAGCTGGCAGGAGATCTTGATATATCTAAAGCTACGATCATTGATCCTGAAACCTCACCAAAACTTGAGGAATACGCCAATGCATTTTATGAAATGAGAAAAGCCAAGGGTGTAACACCGGAAAAGGCACGTGAAATGGTAAAGGACGAGCTGTATTGGGGTGTTATGATGGTTAAAATGGGAGAGGCCGATGGAATGGTTTCCGGTGCTGTTCACTCAACAGCGGACACATTAAGGCCTGCATTACAGATTCTCAAGACTGCCCCCGGAACGAAGCTTGTTTCAGCATTTTTTGTCATGGTAGTACCGAACTGCGAATATGGCAGCAATGGTACTTTTATTTATGCCGACAGCGGCTTGGTTGAGAATCCGAATGCGGACGAGCTTTCGGAGATCGCCATCGCATCTGCCAAAACGTTTAAAAATCTAGTGCAGGATGAACCGGTGGTTGCCATGCTTTCTTATTCAACCTATGGCAGCGCAAAGAGCGTATTGACCGAGAAGGTTGTCGAAGCAACCAGACTTGCTAAGGAAAAGGCCCCGGAGCTTATGCTTGACGGTGAACTCCAGGCCGACGCAGCGTTAGTTCCATCTGTTGGCGCATCCAAGGCGAAAGGCAGCAGTGTCGCCGGAAAAGCAAATGTACTGGTATTCCCTGATCTGAATTGCGGAAACATTGCTTACAAGCTGACACAAAGGCTTGCTAAGGCTGAAGCTTACGGACCTATTACACAAGGTATCGCAAAGCCCGTTAATGACCTCTCAAGAGGATGCAGCGCAGAGGATATTGTTGGTGTTGTCGCCATAACAGCTGTTCAGGCTCAGAATATATAAAAGGGGTAAATGAAAATGAAAATACTGGTAATCAATACAGGAAGCTCTTCTCTAAAATATCAGTTGTTTGATATGGAGGATAAGGCTGTTCTAGCAAAAGGGCTTTGTGACAGAATTGGCATTGACAATTCGTTTATTAAGCACACAAAAACCGGAAAAGATACGGTGGTTATAGAAAAAGATTTGACGAACCACAAGGCGGCCATCAAGGAGGTTATGAAAGCACTTACGGACAAAGAGGTCGGAGTAATTTCCGATATGTCTGAAATATCTGCCGTAGGACACCGTGTCGTTCATGGCGGAGAGAAATTCCATGAATCCGTGATTATTGATGAAAAGGTTATGCAGGCAATCAATGATTGTGTCGAGCTTGCTCCTCTTCACAATCCGCCCAATATTATAGGGATAGAGGCATGCCGGAACCTGATGCCGAACACTCCGATGGTAGCGGTATTTGATACGGCATTTCATCAAACGCTGCCCAAATATGCATATTTGTATGCGTTGCCGTATGAAATATATGAAAAACATGCAATAAGGAAATATGGATTCCACGGGACATCTCATAAATATGTTGCGGAAAGAGCGGCAGCAATGCTCGGAAAACCTCTGGAAGAGTTGAAGCTGATCACCTGTCACCTTGGAAATGGTGCCAGCATCAGTGCTGTCAAAAACGGAAAATCCATTGAGACAAGCATGGGCTTTACACCGCTGGACGGTTTAGCCATGGGAACCAGATGCGGTACTTTGGATCCGGCCGTTGTTAAATTCCTGATTGAAAATGAAAAAATGACTACCAGGGAAGTGGATGAATATCTCAATAAAAAGTCCGGTATTCTTGGTATCTCGGGAGTGAGCAGTGATTTCAGAGATATCGATGCGGCAGTAGCGGAAGGTAACGAAAGAGCACAGCTGGCCATTGACATTTTCTCCTACCGCGTGAAAAAATATATCGGAGAATACGCAGCGGTACTGAATGGTGTGGATGCAGTTATATTTACAGCCGGTATTGGGGAAAACAATGATATCGTCAGAAGAGACTCTCTTAACGGCATGGATTATCTGGGTATAAAAATTGATCCTGAAAAGAATAAAATTAGGGGCAAGGAAGTCGACATCAGTACTCCGGATGCAAAAGTGAAAACCCTTATTATACCCACAAATGAAGAGCTTGCCATAGCAAGAGAGACACTGGCACTGACGGCTAAGGCTAAAGCATAAATTTTTGCTTCGTTTATTGACTGATTTAAATATGAACAAGATAAAAGATTGCTTTCGGACAGAAAGCAGTCTTTTTTTTATGGGGTGCGGTGTGTCCAGCAAAGCTGGACCGCGCTAATGGGTGAAAGTCCGTTATGAGAGAGGACACAGATAGAAAAAAAAGGCTGTAACAGAGATCATTCTGCTATAGCCTTCTTCTACATTCTACATTTTACATTCCATATCCATCTTCTGGGCTTGTGGCTTAGAACCCGCTGATGTCCTGCGCCAGACCAAACACACACATTTCTGATACACAGCCGCCTCTTGTCAATGCACAGGCCTGATATACCATGTCGGCAAAATGCTCCGGACGTACCGCAAGGGATTCATCCCACTCAAATTTGTTGACTCCTTCTGCGCTCTGAAAATTGGTATTAGAACCGCCCGGGACTAATAGAGTGACCCCGATACCATGAGGCCTCAGTTCCGTGTACAGGCATTTTGTGAAAGCATTGACAGCAGCCTTTGCTGCGGAGTATATGGACCAGCCCGGCCATGACCGTCTGTCACAAACACTGGATACATTGATAATCTTTCCATAGCCTTGTTTCTTGAACTGGGGCGTAAAAGTCCTGCAGCTCATCACAGTGCTGGTCAGGTTAAGGTCAAGGATCTTTCGGTTAATCTCATCGTTCATTTCCTCTATGGGAGCGATTTTGACAGCACCGCCGGCATAATTGATCAAAAAATCGACCTTTCCGAAATGGTTTATTGCTTCACTCAATGCTCGTTCCGAGGTTTCAGCTTTTGTAACGTCGCCCTTGAAAGCAACGACTCTGGCACCGAAGGCTTCACAGTTTTTTGCAGTATCGGCCAGCCCTGCCTCATTGAGATCATAAATAACCAAATTACACTGATCTAGTTCGGCAAATAACTCTGCCGTAGCTTTTGCAAAACCGGATGCTGCTCCGGATATTACCGCTGTCTTTCCTTTTAATGATTCGCTCATCTTGCACCTCCTGAAAATAATGAATAGCTCTAACATACTCCATGACACAACAATAACATATTCCATAACATTCGTCAACCCATAGAAACGGAACTAGAAAATCAATCATTAACATATGTGTTGACAAATGTTAAAATGCGATTTAGAATATAAATGACAAATGTCATAGAAAAAGTTATATTCAAGCAATGGTATGACAAACCAACTATAGGAGGGGTATCAAATGTTAGATTCACTAAAGGGTAAAGTATGTGTTGTTACAGGAGCCGCCAGAAGTATTGGACTTGGTATTGCAGAAAAGTACTGTAAAGATGGTGCTAAAGTTGCTATGATAGATATAAATACCGAAGTTGAAAATCAGGCGAAGAGGCTCGAGGCAAATGGAGGCATTGCAAAGGGCTATATCCTGGACATTACAAATAGGGACGCAGTACTGGCCTGTTTCGAACAGATTGAAAAAGATCTCGGACCGATTTTTGCACTTGTTAATAATGCCGGTATTGTGGATCAACGTCCGTTTGATGAAATTACTGCTGATATGATAAACAAGCAGATGGCAGTCAATGTTAATGGAACTTTGTTCTGTTCCCAAGGTGCGGTAAAGAGCATGAGAGCCAATAAGGAAGGACGAATCATTAACTTTTCATCCAAATCAGGCAAGACCGGTTCTGCGTTAATGGCTCACTACTCGGCAGCTAAGGGCGCGATCATCGCATTGACTCATGCATTGGCTTTTGAACTGGCAAAAGACAATATCCAGGTAAATTGTATATGCCCCGGTATTACAGATGCTTCGGGCGTCTGGGCGGAAGTTAGCAGAGGATACACTGAAAATCTGAAGTTACCCAGGGAAGAAGTCATCAAGAAATTCACAGCTAAGATTCCTCTCGGAAGGCTGACTAATATTGAGGACGTTGTTGAAATGGTTTACTTTATCACTCTTAAGGGTGATTATATGACAGGTCAGGCTTACAATGTCACCGGCGGAAGGGAGATGCACTGATATGAGTACCTCTGTGGGCATGAGTGTCAATTATTATGCACCGAAAGATGTACGAATCGAAGATATGACAGAGATCCCAAAGCCTGGTGATGGCGAAGTGCTTGTGAAAATTGAAGCCTGTGCAATCTGTGGGACGGATGTCAAATCCTTTGTCAGCGGAAATCCCAGGATCAAACCTCCCCAGGTGATGGGGCATGAGTTTTGTGGTACTATCGTTGAAATAGGAAACGGCGTCACAAACTATACGACAGGGCAGAGAGTGACAATGGCCACAACGATAGGCTGCGGGGAGTGTATCTACTGTAAAAAGGGAAAGACAAATCTGTGCAGAAGCGCTGAAGCAATGGGCTTTCACTATCCAGGTGCAATGGCTCCCTACGCGATAATACCTGCGAAGGCTGTCAGGCAAAACCACCTGATCGATGTGGGGGATCTGGATGCTGCCATCGCTTCACTCAGCGAACCAATGTCCTGTGCAATGAACGATATCAGCCGCGTCCCGGATCAGGAGCTTGACAATGTACTGATTCTGGGCCTTGGACCGCTGGGCATGCTGCATGCGGTTTGCGTAAGGGAAAAGGGCGCAAAGAATATCGTTTGTGTTGAGTTCCCTGGGAAAAGGTCCGAGATGGCTAAAGAGATGGGTTTTAGTACCGTCCTCACACCGGCGGAGATCGATGATCAGTATAAGGATCTCACCGGCGGAGAAGGATTTGATCTGGTGATCATTACGGCGCCCAGCAATGAGGTTCAGAGCAAGGCACCTATGTATGCCAGAAAAGGCGGATATGTTTCATATTTTGCCAGCCTGCCGGTTGGAAGCGAAATGCTGAATATGAATAGCAGGACAATACATTATAATGAATTGATTCTTTACGGGACATCGGATTCTACAGTAAAACATGTACAGGCTGCTGTAAATCTGCTGCAGAAAAACCCAGCGGGCTTCAGACCTTTGATAACGCATGTCATGCCCTTCTCGGATTTTCACAAGGCGATGGATGAAATAAAGGCCGGAAACGCCGTAAAAGTTGTTTTAGTTCCATAAGAAAAACAGTACAATATACGCAACGCTAGTTGTAAAAGGGGTGGTATCATGAAACTGGTGGGCATAGGAGATCTGTTTATTCCCGAGGAGTATATCGAATCCGGCTTCAGTTCTTTGGAGAATCTAGGCGTGGAAGTTAAAACCGTAGAATGGGAGCTGAAGGATTTTGACGAACTACAGGGGATCAACCTGAAGGTAGAAAAGGGCGGAAGTGAAGCATACGAGCCTCCGGAATACATATACGAGGCTTGTAGGGATGCTGATATCATTATCACTCAATTCTGCACGATCACAAAGAAACTAATCAATCATTGCAAGAACCTGAAAGTCATTGGCGTTTTGAGGGCAGGAATAGAAAATGTCAATTTGGAGTATGCGAATCAAAAGGGTATTCTGGTGCTCAATACGCCTGGAAGAAATGCCGATGCTGTGGCGGACTTTACAATTGGACTGCTGCTGGCGGAATGCAGGAATATTGCCAAAGGGCATCTTGGCATGAAGAACGGACAGTGGATCAGGGAATATCCCAATTCAAATTGCATACCCGACCTTCCCGGCAAGACCGTAGGTATTATAGGGCTGGGTGAAATAGGCCGGAAAGTGGCGAAAAGGCTGACAGGCTTTGATGTGGAGATGTTGGGATATGATCCTTTTGTAAAAGATCCTCCCTATGGGATAAAAATGTGTTCTCTGGAAGAACTAATGGAAAAGTCGGATTTTGTCACTGTACATGTCAGGCTGATGAAGGAGACAGAGAACCTGGTCAGCAGGGAAATGATCGCTAGAATGAAACCGACTGCCTACCTGATTAATACATCAAGATCGGCATTAGTAGATGAAGCTGCCTTGTATGAAGCATTACAGAACAAAAAAATTGCAGGTGCCGGATTGGACGTATTCGATAAAGAACCGCCGGGAAAGGACTATCCGGTTGTTGCCATTGACAATGTCACTGTGACACCGCATATGGCAGGTGGGTCCAGAGATGCTTTCTTAAATTCTCCTGCGAAGCTGGCAGCAGAAATGAGGAAGCTTTGGAATAGAGAAGAATCCAGATATCTGGTCAACAAAGAGTTGTTCCGGCGGAGACAGGATGTCTTTTAGTCTGCATAGGGCATAGTGACGGATATGGAGGATTTTTTCGTACGGGTTGTTGGCAATTTAGTAGCTACGCAAAAGAACACCAGTATCTGTTTATAACGAGGCGATAGGTGCCTGCCACATCTAAAGGTGGCGGGTACGAAGTGTTATAACGAGGCGATAGGTGCCTGCTATATCTAAAGGTGGTGGGTACAGTTTTAGTTTAAAGACGGTGAGTATATCTCCCAGGATGTATCGGCGAGCAGCCGGGTTGCATGGACGAGCAGCAAACGCAGTTTGCGACCGGCCCTCCTCGTTGAAACACTGTTGAGGTAAGAAAATTTTTCTCCAAACGAAAAATTTTCTTTGAACCGAAGTGTTATAACGAGGCGATAGGTGCCTGCTATATCTAAAGGTGGTGGGTACAGTTTTGGTTTAAAGACGGTGAGTATATCTCCCAGGATGTATTGGCGAGCAGCTAAGCTGCATGGACGAGTAGCAGACGTAGTTTGCGACCAGCCCGCCTCGTTGAAACACTGTTGAGGTAAGAAAATTTTTCTCCAAACGAAAAATTTTCTTTGAACCGAAGTGTTATAACGAGGTGATAGGTGCCTGCCACATATACAGATAGCGGAAATAAAAAAGGTGAGGGTGAGCTAGATGGATATTAATAAATTAAAAGAAACAAACACACAGGAAGTCCTAATAGAGGTTGGAGGCGGAAGTATGCCCGGAAATAAGGACGAATCCCAGGAGATCCTTCCCAATGGAGTGGACATTAATAATCTTGCGAAGACCTGTGATCACACGGTATTAAAGCCGGATACAACCAAAAAGACCATTGAAAAATTTTGCAAGGAAGCGATCCAGTGGGGATTTGCTTCGGTATGCATTAATCCTACAAATGTGAAGTATGCGGCCAGTCTGCTAAAGGGCACGGATGTTAAGGTATGTACGGTAATCGGATTCCCTCTGGGGGCAAACACGCCATTTGTAAAGGCTGCAGAAGTAAGGGATGCCATTGCGAATGGGGCGCAGGAAGTGGACATGGTCATCAATATCGGCGCATTGAAGGATGGAGACTACGATCTCGTTTCCAGAGATATCAAAGGAGTAGTGGATGCGGCGGCCGGTCAGGCTCTGGTCAAGGTCATTATTGAAACTTGCCTGCTGACGGATCAGGAAAAAATCAAGGCCTGTCAGCTGGCTAAAGACGCAGGTGCTGATTATGTTAAAACTTCCACAGGGATGAGCAGTGGTGGTGCAACCGTTGAAGATATCACGCTGATGAGAAAGACCGTTGGACCGAGTATGGGTGTCAAGGCATCGACGGGCGTAAACGACCGTCAGATCGCTCTCGGACTGATCAGAGCCGGTGCTACCCGTCTTGGTACAAGTAAAGGGATATTGATACAGACGGGAATGAAACCTGAAGAATTGGGACAGGGAAGCAGCAAATCCAATTATTAGTCGGGAAATGATCACGGTGGGAAACAACGGCGAAATAAATAATGTGGAATGCTCTGTCAAAGAAGCTGACAGGTTGATGAATCGCGCTTATGAGAGTCAGAAGCTCTTTGCAGAATTCTATCAGGAAAAAATCGACAGTATTGTGGAGCCAATCGCAAGGGCAGATTACTTGTATCCAACGTATCGGATGCAGTGTTATAATGTGAGGGGACGAAAAATGAAAGAGGGACATGCCTTTAAAGTCTGGTACAAGGAATGTTCCTGCTTGAGGAGAGAGAGACATGGAGAAATACTTGCTGAGTATCGATAACGGGTTGACAACGACAAAGTCCGTGATCTATACACTTGATGGCAGGGAAATTGCTTCAGCCCTTACCAATACAATCGTTGATAGTAAAGCTGACCGGGCTGAGATCGATATGGAGCTTCAGTGGAGAAATACAGCCGCTGTTATCAAGGAGGCTATAGTCAGATCCGGAATCTGTCCCTCTGACATCATAGGAATCGGGAACAGCGGACATGGCGCCGGCCTTTACTGTCTTGACAGTGAGAACAAGCCTGTTGGAAAAGCAGTGTCGTCCATGGATGCAAGAGCCAATAGTGTTCTGGAGCAGTGGAAGCTTGAAGGAAAAAGCCCATACGACCGCCTGCACCAGAATTTTTGGAGCGGGCAGGCTATTCCGATTCTGAGTTGGTTGAAGGCAAACGATCGATCGAAATACGAAAAAATAGATAAAATTTTCATGGTGAAGGACTGGATCATCTTTCAACTGACCGGAGCAGCGGGGATTGAATATACCGATGCCAGCAATTCAGGCCTGATTCATCCGCTGAAAAAAATGGTGGATCGGGAGGTTCTTGAAAGGTTCGGGGTTGGTGAGATTTATGAAAAAATACCTGAATTGCGCAAATCGATGGACATTGCAGGAACTGTAACAAAAAAAGCAGCTGAGGAAACAGGATTGGCCGAGGGCACACCTGTCATAGGCGGGGTTTTTGACTGCATTGCCTGTGCATTGGGCAGCGGTGTCGTAGATGAAAAAAGATACAGCATCATTGCCGGGACATGGAATATTAATTCCGGGATAGAAGAAAATCTGATTGGTTGCAGTGAGTCGGTAAAGTGCTCCCTTTATGCGGATATAACAAAATATTTTTATGTGGAATCCAGCGCAACCTCAGCTGTCAACCTGGAATGGTTTATCAGAAACATCATAAATGGATTTATTCCAGGCAGTATTCAGGACAGAGAGCTATATGGGTTGATTGAAAAGGGGATTGGCAGCATCGGGGTGCAGGAGTCAAATGTCATTTATACGCCGTTCCTTTACAAATCACATCTATCCAATAATCTGGAGGGGAGCTTCTGGGGGATCAAGCCTGAACATACTATTTTTCATTTACTTAAAGCGATCTATGAAGGAGTTGTTTTTGCTCATCTGAAACACATTGGAAATTTGAAGAAGGATGGGATCGTCAGAAATAAGGCCGTACTGTCCGGCGGAGCTTCAAGAAGCAGTATGTGGTGTCAGATCTTTGCAGACATTCTGGATATGGAAGTGATTACTACAGAAAGCTTGCAGGTAGGAGCTCTCGGCGCGGCGATCTGTACGGCAGTCGCAAGCCGGGAATATCCGAATCTTGAAGTAGCTATACAACGGATGGTAAAGGAGAAGGATACATACCATCCGAATAAAGAAAATCATGAATTGTACATGGAAAAGTACAAGGAATTTACTAGGATAATAGACACTTTTGACAAAAGCTAAGCAGGTTGCAGGAGGTATTAGTCATGGAGTTGAATTTAAAAGGCAAGGTAGCTATAGTAACCGGAGGAGCAAGCGGGCTCGGCGCTTCGATTAGCGAGGTACTGGCGTCTGAAGGGGCTCATGTCGTTGTGAATTACCTCGTGGATGAAGCAAACGTTTTTAAATTTGTTGATCAGTTGAACGAGAAATATAATACAGGAGCGATTCCTCTTTACGGAGATATCACTAATGCTACGGATATAGAGAATGTTATTACCCGGGCGGTGGAAAAATATGGAAAGGTGGACATCCTTGTCAATAATGCAGGTATATGGCCGACCGCTTTTGTTGAAAGTATGACGGATGAAGAATGGGAAAGAACGGTGAGAATTAATCTCACAGGACCCTTTATGTTCAGCAAACGTGTGGTTCAGCATCTGATCAACCGAAAAAGCAAGGGCAAGATCATCAATATTGTATCTCAGGCGGCGTTCCACGGTTCCACCAGCGGACATGCGCATTATGCAGCAGCAAAGGGAGGAGTGGTCACGTTTACGGTGTCTCTGGCCAGAGAGGTTGCAAAGTACGGCATCAATGTCACAGCAGTTGCTCCCGGTATGATGAGAACACCCATGAATAAAAAGGAACTGGCTGAAAGAGAATCGGAGTATATTAAGAGGATCCCTTTGGGAAGGATCTCGGACCCCATTGAAGTAGCCTATACCGTTGCGTTTCTTGCATCGGACAAGGCAGACTACATCACAGGCGCTACCATTGACGTGACCGGAGGAATGCTAATGAGGTGAAGTCGGAGGTTTTTTGGTATGCTTGGAGTACTTAATACCGCTTCCATAGTGGGTAAATGTACTTTGTTCAGCACTTACAGGCTTGTCGTCCATCAATTTTTATGTCCAGATTCAGCATGGCCACACCGAACTTCGGAGTTAGCCTTAAAACGACAGCTATTGCCGCAGCGTTCATTGGCGGAGCCAGTATGAACGGCGGAAAGGGAACGATAAAATTTTACGCATGAAGAATCATTACTTCACCTAAAATTGACAAGTGTTATAGAATATTCTATAATTTTCCTATACCCCATTACTCACAGGAAAGTGGTTGACCTATGAATACAAAATTCGATATATCCCTTATGGTGAAGGTTGCACAGATGTATTATAATGATGGCATGAAGCAGGAGGAGATCGCAGGGCACCTGTCCATATCAAGATCTTTAATATCCCTGATCCTGACTGAGGCTAAGGAGGTCGGCATTGTTGAGATCAATGTCAGAAATCCGCTGACAAATAACGATGACCTTTCACAAAAGTACAAGGAACTGTTTCAATTGAGTGATTGTGTCATCATTCCGACTGCCGTCCAGGATGCGGGAACATTGAGGAGGCTAATCGCCCAGAGGGCTGTGGAGGTTTTCAACAGTGAGGCGGTAAGCTCCAATTCCATTGGAATAGCGTGGGGACGTACCTGCTATCAGTTTGTAAATTCCTATAAGGCTGAGAAGGAATTGAAGGATATCACCATTGTCTCAATGATTGGCGGAAGCAATCAGACAGCAGAGTATTTCCAGGTGAATGAGATGGCAAGAAAGCTTGCGGAGAAGATGAACGGACTTGCCTATTTCATACATGCGCCTGCCCTGACCGCATCCATTGAGGAGAAGGAGCTTTATATGCAAAGCTCTTCCATGCAGACGATTGTGGAGAAATGGAACGACCTCGATATCGTCATATGTGGAATAGGAACACTTCCGGGAGTCAATGAAAGCGAGAGGGAAAAATATATAGGCGAATATGAAATATACAAGCAGCTCCAGAGGGACCAGGCTGTTGGTGATATATGCGCCAGATATTTTAATATCAAGGGAGAGTTCATCAAAGACGATTACTATGACAGAGTCATTGGAGTACCGGTGGAAGGCCTGCAAAAAGCAAAGAAAATTATTTGCATCGCTTCAGGGTTGGAAAAGACACAAGCCATATTGGGTGCTTTACATACAAAAGTAATTGACACATTTATATGTGATGAGCAAACAGCAAAGGCTGTATTGAAGAATATAGAATAACGTCACAGTTTCCTACTCAGGATGCATGGGCAGGCGGATGAAGAAGTCATCGACCAGCCGACATTGTTCAAACGCCACGTTTAGGCGTGGCGCACGAAGTGTAGCGAAGGGCAAATTCATTTTGCCCGTAGCGAGGGGGTATGGGGGCTTGCCCCCATTAGAATATTGAATAACAACGTTTTTACCGGTGTGATATGAAGAGAAGAAGGTTTGTTCAGTTCACTCAAATATTTTCGTCAACGCCGCCGTCAGATGGCATATATCGAAGAATCTCCCGGAACTCAGGAGATGCTTCAGAAGTTTATTGAGCTATTCCGATATTTCAACATAACAGAAAAGTAAGTCAGTCTG
This sequence comes from Bacillota bacterium, assembly GCA_023435925.1. Lineage (GTDB taxonomy): Bacteria > Bacillota > Clostridia > Acetivibrionales > DTU013 > JAEZLF01. The sequence continues at coordinate 8,643 of JAEZLF010000065.1, read as the reverse complement.
AGCATAGGGATGACTGCACTTCTAGACTACATCGATCTTTAAAAACGATAATCAAGGAGGCTGAATATGGTACAGAGATCAGGTAATATGGAGGTTGAAAGCAGGAGTCAGATGAGGGGCGGCAAGGGTGCAATAGAAGTGACTCATCTTCTTCGGCAGAATCAATTGAAGGGAAAGTGCAGGTTTATAGGCAGCATGCTGATCAAACCGGGCTGCTCCATCGGATTACACCGTCATGATGAGGAGGAAGAAATCTATTATGTGATCCAGGGAGAGGGTACCGTTGAAGATAATGGGGTAAGACAGCCGATCAAGGCCGGTGATGTGATGCTTACAGGAGATGGTTCATCCCATTCTATTGAGAATACCGGAAGCGGAGATATGGTGGTCCTTGCGGTTATACTCCTTTATTAATATATGTAGCTGAATATATCAGCCTGCCCTCGCCGACATTGTCATTCAAAATAATAAATTAAGTGTACCGGCGTTGCCCGATCGGACGATTTATATTGAAAACACCATTGAGGAGCGGGATTTTTAAGTGTTTTTATGGTATTCTTAAGGCCCCGGGCTAACGACAAAATAGCCTTGACATTGCTGGCATTAGTTAGTATAATATCTTTTGTCGCGGAATTAAGGGGTATTGTTTATGAAAGTTGACATATCGGAAATATTGAGGGTTAACGGAGCTTCCATGGAACTGAACTTCGAGGAGACTCCTACGGATAAGGAGCCGATGGAAGGCTATTTGTTAAACGGTAAGATATCCTTTACTGGTATTTTGACAAATGCAAATGATATTCTGCACCTCGACGGGCGTCTTAAAACCAGCTATGAAAGTGAATGTTACCGTTGTCTCAGTAAAGTGTACGGTGTATTAGATCTGAAAATAAAAGAAAATTTTATTAACAGTGAAAATGCAGAGCAGGAAGACATGTATCCTTTCACAGAAAAGGTGCTTGATATTAGTAAGGCGCTCAACGATAACATCATTTTGAACCTTCCGATGAAACAGCTCTGTTCTGAAGAGTGCAAGGGCTTGTGCGGCCAGTGCGGTACAAACCTGAATGAAGGAGAATGCAGCTGCAGTAAGGATGTAATCGATCCGAGAATGGAAGGTCTGAGTAAGTATTTTGATAATTTGTGATATACGCTTTTTATCAGGGAGGTGTAGAATATGGCAAACCCAAGGAATAAATGGTCTCATGCAAGAACAGGTCATAAAAGGTCTCAGTGGAAACTGTCACAGCCGGGCTTAGTCAGCTGCCCACAGTGTCATACATTGAAGGTTCCTCATGTAGTGTGCAAGGAATGTGGTTTTTATGATGGCAAGGAAGTCATCAAAGAAGCTGAAAAGAAGTAAACATGCTATATGGAATGAATGCTATATAGACGAAAGAGGCTGTCTGAAAAGGCAGTCTTTTTGTGTTCAGGCCCGGTAAAATACTACTTCCGCTGTGAAGTTATATTTTAACGATGCCTAAGCGGAGATAGGAGAGTGTAATGGAAAAGCGAATCATCATAACAGAGGTTCAGCCTGACAGTGCTGCTCATGAGGCTGGGATAGAACCGGGTGATTTCCTGCTGTCTGTAAATGGTCAGAGCATACAGGACATTTTTGACTACCGCTTTTTGACTGCTGACACTCATCTTCTCATTGAAATAGAGAAGAGAAATGGCGAACTCTGGGAGATCGAAGTAGACAAGGATGAATATGAGGACCTTGGTCTCGATTTTGAAGATCCGCTGATATCCGGCGCAAGGAGCTGCACCAACAAATGTGTGTTCTGCTTTATTGACCAGCTTCCGAAAGGTATGAGGAATACGGTATATTTTAAGGATGATGATTCAAGACTATCCTTTCTTTCGGGAAATTACATTACATTGACCAATATGGATGAAAATGAACTGGAGAGGATCATTCGGTACCGAATGTCACCGGTTAACATATCCGTCCATACTACAAATCCGGAGCTCAGGAAATTCATGCTGGGCAACCGGTTTGCCGGTGAGTTGATAGAGAAAATAAGAAAGCTGACGCAAAGCGGTATTACAGTCAATGCTCAGATTGTCTTGTGCAGGGGGCTCAATGACGGCCGGGAACTGGACAGAACACTCGAAGAGCTTTCTGAGCTGTATCCGGGTGTTGCAAGTATTTCTATAGTACCTGTCGGCCTGACCAAATGGAGGGAAGGACTTTATCATCTGGAACCCTTTGATCCTTTGGCTTGCACAGAAGTGTTGTCACAAGTCGGAAACTGGCAAAAAAGGATGTTGTCGAAATATGGTACTAGATTGGCATATCTGGCGGATGAGTTCTATATTAAAGCAGGAGCACAATTACCCTCCTGTGAGGAGTATGAAGACTTTCCGCAAATAGAAAACGGCGTGGGCCTGATGGCACTGTTTATCGATGAATTTCACGGATACATAAAAAAGCATGGCAGGAAAATGGATCAGTTTATTTCAAAGCAGAGCAGCAATAGGAGGGTCACCATTGCTACCGGTTTTTGCGCGTACGAATATATAAAACAATTGGCGCAGATACTGGAAAAAAGGTATAATAATATGAAGGTGGATGTTTATCCGATAAAGAATGATTATTTTGGAGAAAATGTCACTGTAACAGGGCTTCTGACAGGAGGAGATATTGCTGCACAGTTGGAGAACCGGGAAACCGGCAGCGAAATCTTGATTTCAAGGAGTATGCTGAAGTCTGGTGAGGAATTATTTTTAGACGATTACACCATTCAAGCACTGGAAACTAAGCTCAAAAAGAAGATTACGGTTGTAGAAAACAGCGGCGAGGATTTGGTAAAAAAGATATTGGGTATCAGTAAGAAAGAGGTGAAATGATTGGCAAAACCGGTAGTAGCAGTAGTGGGAAGACCGAATGTAGGTAAATCCACCTTTTTCAACTACCTTTGCGGCAGAAGGATTTCGATTGTGGAAGACACGCCGGGAGTAACGCGTGACAGGATATATGCGGAAGCCGAATGGAGAAGCAGAAAATTTACATTAATTGATACTGGTGGCATTGAGCCTTATGCAGAGGACAAAATACTGCAGCAGATGAGAAGGCAGGCAGAGGTTGCCGTAGAGATGGCTGATGTCATTGTATTTATGGTAGATGCAAAGGAAGGCATGACCGCCTCCGACAAGGAGGTTGCAACCATGCTTCGCAAATCTCAGAAGCCTGTGGTTCTGGTAGCGAACAAGGTAGACAGAGTCGGCGATCCTCCTGCGGAGGTGTATGAATTTTATAACCTGGCAATGGGTGATGTATTGCCCATTTCGTCCGTTCACGGCCTGGGTATGGGTGATTTACTGGATGAGATTTTTGAATTCTTTCCTGAAATGGATGAAGAGGATTATGATGAGGATATCATTAAGGTAGCCGTGATTGGGAAACCAAATTCAGGTAAATCTTCACTGATCAACTCCATGGTGGGAGAGGAACGGGTCATTGTCAGTGATATCCCCGGGACCACACGAGATGCTATTGATACGCTGGTAACAGATGGAGAGGACCGATATGTATTTATTGATACAGCCGGAATCCGCAGGCAGAGCAGAATTACCGAAAACATTGAAAAATATAGTGCTTTACGTTCTTGGACAGCCGTTGAAAGAGCCGATGTATGCATCATCATGATCGATGCACAGGACGGTGTTACGGAACAGGATACAAAGATTGCCGGATATGCGCATGAGCAGGGGAAGGCATCGATTATAGTAATTAATAAGTGGGATCTGGTGGAGAAAGAGACCGGAACACTGGAGGAATACCGCAAGACAGTGCAGGAAAAGCTTGGATTTATGCAATATGCACCCATCATTTTCGTTTCTGTGAAGACAGGACAAAGGGTTAACAAATTGCTTGGATTAGTCAAACAAGTTTACGGTCAGGCTACTTTGAGAATTTCAACGGGAATGCTTAATGATTTGATGAATGAAGCAACCTCTATGGTACAGCCCCCGTCAGATAAGGGAAAACGACTGAAATTGTTTTATGCGACCCAATCGGATATCAAACCGCCAACGTTTGTGATTTTTGTAAACAACATGGATCTGTTCCACTATTCCTATGAGAGGTACATTGAGAATCAACTTCGGAAAAGCTTTGGATTCGAAGGCACACCCATTCGTTTTATACACCGGGAGAAGAACAGAGAACAGTAGGGGGAAGAAAATATGCTGATGCGATTGATTTTGGCAGCACTGATAGGGTATTTGCTCGGAAGTCTGAATAGCTCTCTGATAGTAGGCAGGCTCTACAAGGTGGATGTGAGGAAGCATGGAAGCGGTAACGCAGGAACCACGAATACATTAAGGACGCTGGGAAAAAAGGCCGCTTTATTTGTTTTGCTCGGGGATTTGATTAAAGGTATTCTCGCCTATCTGGCGGGTTATTTGATCTGCGGTAACGAACTGGGTGGGATGTTTGGTGGTACGGCTGCCATTCTGGGGCATGTATGGCCGGTGTTTTTCGGCTTCAAAGGCGGCAAGGGTGTTCTGACCTCTCTTGCGGTATTGCTGCTGATCGATTGGCCTATTGCACTTGTGCTTCTGGGAGTTTTTATCGGTATCGTTATCATTACAAAATATGTCTCACTTGGCTCGATTGTAGCGGCGGTATTATTTCCACTGATTGCCGTCATACTGGGAAGAGGCATCGAAACAATTCTGTTTTCTGCTATTATTGCTGTACTGCTTGTTATGAAGCATCGTGCGAATATAAAAAGGTTGATGAGCGGTACAGAGTCAAAGTTCTCTTTTCATAAAAAGCAGGCTTGATATTGAGTGTGCACAATGTTTAACAAGTAACGCATTGTGAGGCAATTTCATTATTCCGGGAGGATAACGATGGGTATCAATATTTCTGTGATTGGCGCGGGTAGTATGGGAACGGCTGTTTCAATATTGCTTGCAGGCAACGGTCACAATGTGAAAATGTGGTCGTTTTTAAAAGAAGAAGTCGATATGATCAACACGTTCAGAGAGCAGAAAGAAAAGCTCCCAGGTGCAAGCATACCGGTCAATGTTGTTTGTACCAATGATCTTGAGGAGACCCTTTCTTTTTCGGATATACTGGTGATGGTGATACCATCTCAGGTCGTAAGAACCAACGTAAAAACGATGGCACCGCTTTTGAAAAAGCAGAAAACCATTTGCTGTTTCTCAAAGGGGCTGGAGAAGGGAACCGGCTATCGCATGTCTGAGGTGATTTTACAGGAACTGCCGGATGCGACCATGGTTGCCATGTCAGGCCCTTGTCATGCGGAAGAGCTATCAAAAGGAATACCTACAGCCTATGTTGCGGCGTCCGAAAACAGAGCTGCAGCGGAGCTGATTCAGGATATATTTATGTCTCAGCGCTTTAGAGTTTACACAAACCCCGACATATTAGGTGTTGAGCTTGGCGGCGCCGTGAAGAATGTTATTGCGCTCTGCGCAGGAATTTCCGATGGTCTCGGGTATGGAGACAACACAAAAGCAGCGTTGATGACCCGAGGGATTACAGAGATTACACGGCTTGGCAGTGCGATGGGGGCGAAGGTGCAAACCTTTTCAGGGCTGGCAGGAATAGGAGATCTGATTGTCACCTGCACCAGTATGCATAGCCGCAACAGACGTGCAGGCATACTGATCGGGCAGGGTATGCCGGTGGAAAAGGCACTGGAAGAGGTTAAAATGGTGGTTGAAGGCGTATCCACCACCGAGCCGGTTTATAAGCTCTCGAAACAGATGGGTGTCAGCATGCCGATTACAGCAGAAGCTTACGAGATCATTTTCAATGGGAAAGATCCGGGCCGGGCGGTATATGACCTCATGAGCAGGAGCAAAACCCACGAGCTGGAGAAGGATGATCTGGAAGAGATTTGGTGATGCGGGCTTGCCCCTATTAGAAATTGAAAAGATAGGAGAGATACTTGTGAAACGTGAGGATATTTTGGTCAACTACGGTAGAAACCCGGTTCAAATGGGATTTGAAATCATGGATGCCCTTGATGTTAAGGCAATGCTCAAAAAAGACATGAAAATTGCCATAAAGCCCAATCTTGTGGTAGCCAAGCCGGCGGATAGCGGCGCGACGACCTCTCCTGGAATTGTTGAAGGGGTTATAAGTTATCTAAAGGAGAATGGCTTTAGCAATATAACAATAATGGAGGGCTCCTGGGTTGGAGACAGCACAAAGCGCGCCTTTGAAGTATGCGGGTATAGCACGCTCAGCAAAAAATATTCTGTTCCATTGCTGGATCTAAAATCAGACAGTACCACATCATTCACTCGTGACGGCATAACAATGAAGATTTGTAAAGCTGCTCTGGAAAGCGACTTTCTGATTAATATTCCTGTACTGAAGGGCCATTGCCAGACTCTGATGACATGTGCATTAAAAAACCTGAAAGGATGTATACCTGATAGCGAGAAAAGGCACTTTCATACACTGGGTCTGCATAAACCGATCGCTTTGCTGAACAAGCTTCTGCGCTCATCACTGATTATCGTTGATGGTATTATGGGGGATCTTACCTTTGAAGAGGGCGGAACGCCTGTAAGGATGGATCGGGTTATTGCAGGATACGATCCGGTGTTGATTGATACCTATGTAGCGGCACTAATGGGTTATCAGCCTGAGGATGTGGATTATATCATGATAGCAGAAAAGCTTGGCGTTGGGAGTACAAACCTTACTAACGCCGTTATTACCGAAATAAATACGGAAAACAAATCACCGGCGGCATTTTCGCCAAGCAGAAACGTCGCGTATCTGGCAAAGCATATCAATGAGAATCAGGCCTGCTCTGCCTGCTACGGAAGTCTGATACATGCACTCAGCCGTCTGGATGAAGCAGGCCAGTTAAGCGGGATTAATCAAAAAATAAGTATCGGACAGGGATTCAAGGGGAAAAAAAGCGAAGGTATTGGAATCGGCAATTGTACATCAGGATTTTCCACTTGTATCCGCGGTTGTCCTCCCAAAGCAGTTGACATTGTGAAAGAACTGTATGATAAAGATAACAGGCTATAAATATGTGAACCGCCACTGTATTTGCATTGATTTGTGCATTGCTCGTTATGTGGAGATGAGATTTCGTTAACAAAAAAGAACAACTTAACATAATATGGTACTATCTTATAAATGTGTGAAATATCAGATATCACATGTAATGACAGGAGGTTGTACCATGTTCGGAGGTTATTACACAAGGGAAGCGGTATCACCACAGGCTGCACCGACACAAATGCCATATTTTCAACAGACACCGGCGACTGCATTTCCCACAGTCTTTCATACAGCTTATGCGATGATAGAAGCCGGACCGGATTATCCGTCCATTTCAGGACTGGTGACTTTTTTAGATGTTCCAGGCGGAGTGCGGGTTTGCGCAAACATTTCGGGATTACCGCTTTTCAAGCCTGCAACCGGGGGAAAACAACCCATAGGGCCTTTTGGTTTTCATATCCATGAGAAGGGCAACTGTACCATCGGCGATCCGGCCAAGCCGTTTGAAGCCAGCGGCGGACACTGGAACCCGACGAATCAGCCACATGGCAACCATGCCGGGGACTTTCCGGTATTGTTTTCTAATAAGGGAATGGCAAACATGTGCTTCTTCACAGATCGATTCACAGTAGCCGATATTCTCGGCAGATCCGTCATGATTCACGAAAATCCTGATGATTATAGAAGCCAGCCTGCAGGCAATTCCGGCAAGCGCATCGCCTGTGGAGCAATCAGGCCGTGGGGGGCATTTCAACAGATGCAATAGAAGGCCATGTTTATTTCTCCGGGAGAAGCTGGGACAGCTTCTTGAGAAGCTCTGTTTTTTGCTCGCAATCAGTACAGTCATTTAAAAAGGTTCTGATACCTGCAGCTCTCCAGGTTCTCTCATGCTCATTTTCTTCATCAGGGATAGCGCTAATAATTGTGCCCAATTCTGAATAGTACTTTTCGAGCAACTCATCACATTTTTTTGTCATTTCGGCTGAATCGGCAAGAATGGTAAAAGCACCATCTTCATCAGCCTTATAGTCTGACACAAACTTTTCCTGTGCCTCGTCCCAAATAAATTTGACTGTTTTTCTTCCTTTCAACTCCACAGATCCGTATTTATCGGCAATATCAAGAAAGAGATTGTACCTTTTTGCAGTGTCATAATCTACTATTACCTGAACACTGCCGTTATTTTGCACGGAAATCTTTTTGGAGTTTACGGAATACCCGCCATCCGGACCTTCGCTGTAATCATCGAAGGAAAAAAGAAGTACTGGTTTTACTTCCGTATCAGTTACACGGTACCATTGCTGACTGTTGAATGACTGGCCGGTTCCGTGCCCCAGATATTTTTTTCCTGCTATCCAGATTTGATCTCCGGTTCTTACGAAATGATATTCCGGGGCATTAGGCCAGCCTCTGAAGTCCATATCTCCAATAAAGCATAAGCTATGGTCAGTGCTATTTTCCTTATAAACGAGCATTCTAAGGCTGAATGGGCTGTAGATGCTTACAACGGTATACGGCTTGCTTTCGGAATTCAGCGTCATCTTTCCAATCTCGAGCCGGTTGGGTTCTCTTCCGTGCCACTCGCTTATACCAAGGTTCTTACAAATGTATTCCATGTAGTATGGCTTTTT
>JAEZLF010000021.1 GCA_023435925.1 Bacillota bacterium | reverse complement strand
GTAATATTTGTCCTCCGCCGATTATAAGTCCGTTCTTACATGTTACCGGATACTTCGATGCACCATAAACAAATTCATCAAGCTTGCTGTAAGCCAGTTCATTAAATATTTTCTTTGACATTTTATTCCCCTCCATCTTCATTCTGTTATTTTCCGGGCAATTGTTTCCTCAAAAAGAAAGCCTTGATACCAATTCTTATACTTCTATTCTACTTGCTTTTGTAGATTTGTTTAGTAAATGCTTATGTTTTTTTGAAATATTTCGTTCATTATTAGTTAACATATCATTTTCGTCGGATATAACACAAGAAATTGCAACAAGCCAGCGGGTAAAAACTGTCGGTCTGTGACTTGCTCCAATTAATGAACAGCAATAAACCAGAAAAAACACCCTCCTTTGATAGAAAGGAAGGTGTTCTGTACAAATTCATGTTTATTTCAGATTTTCGACAGCGGCTCTTTCGATTGCCAGTCCCGCTGTGTAGCGCTTCATGAACTCATTGAAGCCGGCTATATCCTTCGAATCCGGAGCAACGGAACTGCCCTTCTGCCCTGCAAATACCTTCTGATTGAGGAAATCCTCCAGAGATTCGTCCCCTGTCTTATTGACCATATAAGAGGCAAGCAGTGCTATTCCCCATGCTCCGCCTTCTCCGGCAGTTTCCATAATGGATACGGGTACGCCGACGGCAGCCGCCATGATTTTCTGACCAACTTCCTTTGTTTTGAAAAATCCGCCATGACCCAGAATTTCATCCACCTTGACCGATTCCTTTTCAAACAGTATATTCAATCCGGTTCTCAGTGCACCAAGCGAAGTGAACAAATTCACTCGCATGAAATTAGCCAGGTTAAAGTTGCTGTTGGAAGAACGTACAAACAATGGGCGTCCCTCTTCAAAGTGGGTGATGTGCTCACCGGAAACATATCCATAGGACAACAGTCCACCGCAGTCCGGATCACCCTTGAGCGCCATACCAAGCAGCGTATCGTAAAGCTTTGGTTTGCTTACTTCCATGCCAAGAGCCGTGATTGCCTCGGCAAACAACCCGATCCATGCATCATAATCTGATGTGCAGTTGTTGGAGTGTACCATTGCAACCAATTTGCCGGCCGGAGTCGTCACCAGGTCTATTTCGGGGTAGGCTTTTGACAATTCTCTTTCAAGGACAATCATTGCGAAAACGGAGGTTCCGGCAGATACATTTCCGGTACGTGCCGATATACTGTTTGTTGCAACCATTCCGGTTCCTGCATCTCCTTCAGGCGGGCAGAACGGAATACCTGCTTGAAGCTGCCCGCTCACATCCAGGAGCTTTGCACCTTCCGGTGTAAGCTCTCCTGCTTTTTCGCCGGCTACCAAAGCCTTCGGCAGGATGTTTTCCAGCCGCCAGGGCATATTCTTCGGGGCAATCAGTTGATTGAACTGGTCAATCATTTTCATGTTATAGTCCTTCGTATTTAAGTCAACCGGAAAAACGCCCGATGCTTCGCCGACTCCGAGCACTTTCTGCCCAGTCAGCTTCCAATGGACATATCCCTCCAGAGTGGTAAGATAACTGATTTTGGAGATATGCTCTTCTCCGTTGAGGATGGCTTGATACAGATGGGCAATACTCCACCTTTGCGGGATGGGATAATTGAAGAGCTCCGTCAGAACTTCGGATGCCTGTCCGGTGATGTTGTTGCGCCAGGTACGGAAGGGGGTCAGAAGGTTATCGTCCTTATCGAAGACCATGTAACCGTGCATCATAGCGCTGAAACCGATCGCACCCGTCTTTTTGATGTCCACTCCGAACTGGTCACGGACATTTGCGGTCATCTTCTGATAGCTGCCCTGTATACCTTTCCAAACATCCTCCAGGCTGTAAGTCCAAATGTTGTTAACGTAGCTGTTTTCCCAATCATAGCTACCTGAAGCAATCGGTGTATTGTCATAACCGATCAGCACTGTTTTGATCCTGGTCGAGCCCAGCTCGATACCAATTGTCGTCTGCCCATTGATTATGGAACTTTTTACATCACTCATTTAATTAACCCTCCACTATGTAGCTAATATCTTGTCTCTATTATACCGATTTTTAGAGTAATAATAAATAGTGCATTTTCCGGGTACGTCTTCTGCCCATCACAAAATTTGTCAGACTTCCTACTCTGCTGTAAAAAGCCGGTATATTGGATGTGCGGAGTGAGGAATGGAATATATAACGAGGCCAAAAAGATGTCCCCCACTTCTACAAGTGGCGGGTATCGCTTACTTCAAACAGGCGGCGAGTTTATCTCCCACCTCGTTGAAACGCCACTGAGGAAATGAAATTTTTCTACTAAGCGTAATTTGCAGGCAAATTATCGCCTAAACGAAAAATTTCATTTTGAACCGAGGCGTTATAAAAACTCGTCATTTTCCTTGCTTTTTAAAAATATTCATGGTAGAATATCTGATGTTAATAAAGACAAATAATATCGCAGGAGGTGAAAGGTTTGCCAAACATTAAATCAGCTATTAAAAGGGTGGAAGTTGCAAGATCAAAGACTTTGAAGAACACTGCCAGGAAGTCTGCTCTTAAGACTGCTATCAAGAAATGCAGCGAAGCAATTGAAAAGAAAGACGGTTCCGCTTCATCCGTATTGAGTGCCACCAATAAGACAATTGACAAAGCAGCTGCAAAGAATATACTTCACAAAAACACCGCTGCGAGAAGAAAATCAAAGCTGGCAAAAGCGCTTAATGCTGCAAAATAAGTAGAACAACATAACGCAAACAAAAAAGCTTCGAGCATCGTACAAACTGTTTCAGTTCAGTAGCGGCCGGGCTTTTTATTTTTTCTGTTCCATAAAGCCACTGTTAAAGGTTTGCATGAAAAATGACCTCCCACAGTGGTTTTGATTATACCACCAGACCGGCAATCAATAGTTCAATCGCTGTTCTGTCCTTCATACGCCCTGTTTTGATTGCCAGATCCAGCTCAAGTCCGGTCGAAATTGCCATCTCAAGTTTTTCTCGCGAAAAGCTCTGAGCCTGTCTGATAATTTTTCCGGAAAAATAAGGTGGCAGCTTAAGACATGAGGTTATTTCAGCCTGTGTAGCGCCTTCCTCCTTTAACAATCTCACCTGTAGAAGTTGCCTGAATTGCCTTGCAATCATGAACATGATTTTTGGCAGCGGCTCTCTTAATGTAATCATGTCGTCGAGAAGCGAAAACGCCTTTTCGCACTGCTTTGCTGCAATCGCATCTGTTAGGTCAAAGACCCTGCTTTTAACAGATTTCGTGCAGACCATTCTGATATCAGCAAAAGTAATTTTCTGTCTGTCACCTGCATATCCGCAGAGCTTGGTGATTTCATTGGATATGTCATCCATTCCGGGCTCACAATATTCAACCAGCTGTGCAGCCGTACGAAGATCTATCTCATATCCATTGTTCTTCATCATTTTGATGACCCATTTCGCCAACTCTTCTGGACCTCTATGATTAAACTCAACAACAAGCCCGTTTTTTCGGATCAGATCCACATATTTGATTCTTTTATCGATTTCCTCCTCAATAAATATCAAACAGACATGCCCGGGTACATTTTGCAGAAAAAGTGCAAGGGCATCCTCCTGTTTGTTCTTTTTTCCCGGTTCATCTGCTTTTTTCTTTCCTTTAAAAAGTCCGGAATTTTTGACAACGACCATCCTTCTATCGGAAAATACAGGCAGTGTTTCACAGTTATCAATAATAGAGGTTGGAGTGGTCTTTCCTTCGATGACCACCTTGTTCAACAGCTTAAAATCATCCGCCAGCAGGTTTGCTTCGATATATCCGGTGTAGTTTCTTTTGAGATATTCCTCAACGCCGTAAAAAAGGTACAAGCTGCCGATATCCTTATTTTTTATAGATTTCTTCAGTATATCCTCGCTCATGGATCAATACTCACCTTTCTGCCACGGTTCTCTATTACAGTTCTCTTGATTTTCACTGTTTTACCGTCGCTTTTCAAAACGACCGCTCCACACTCATCTGTTCTGAAATATTCAACACTGTATTCCTCCAGCAGCTCAAGAACAGATACCGAAGGGTGTCCAAAGTGATTCCATCCAACACTTATGACTGCAACCTCCGGATCTACTGCCTCCAGAAAAGGTCTTCCGGTGGATGTCAGCGAACCATGATGAGCAATTTTCAAAACATCTGCAGTCAACTCTGAAGTACTGGAAATAAGCCTTTCCTCTACCTCAGTCTCAGCATCGCCTGTAAACAGCACAGTGGTCAGCTCATAACATAATTTTAACACTAAAGAGGTATTATTTAAAGACTCTTCACCCACTGAACAGTTTTTCACCGGATTATATACTTCGAAATAAGTTCTGTCATCCAGTCTGATAATCTCTCCCTCCCAGCATCGGAATACCGGTATTTCTTTATCACCGGCAAGCTTAAGTATTTTTATGAAGCCGCTTTCATCAGAAGCTGACGGGAGAATGACCCCTCCTACTTCCATCTGCTCCAAAACTGTCTCGAGTCCCTGTATATGGTCTGAGTGTGAATGTGTCGCAATGACAAGATCAAGTCTGCTCACTCCATAATCCAGCAGGAACGGTAATACGGTATTTTCCCCAACCTTTGACGGGTTATTGGGATTCGAACTGCCGCCTCCGTCAATCAATACCGTCTTGCCTGCATATGTTCTGACAAATGCACAATCTCCCTGCCCCACATCCAGAAAAACCACCTCAAGCCTTCTCGGTTGAAAACAACCTGTGAAAACGAAAATTGAAATGAACAGTATAGCAATTGCTGTATGCCGTGTTTTTAACACGATACTTTTCAACGGCTTATACCAGAGCATAAACCAGATAACAACATAGTATGCCGCCGCCACTAAAAGCGGAGGTGTCACTGTTTGAACCGTAGCATAAGGCACACTGGCCGACAGTTTTGTAATATAAAGCACCGCACTGAGAAAAATATTGTTCAGATACCCGACAAGCCGGGATAATGACAAGCTGAACTGACCAAGGAAGGCCATCACTGTGCCCAGTATGGTAATCAATTCAAGAATCGGTGCTACCAGCAGATTAGGTATCACTGCAATCAGCGATAACTTATTAAAACAGACCAGCGAAACAGGCAGCACACCTAATTGAGCTGCAAGTGTTGCAGCAAGAGTTTCTTTGATCCACTCGGGTAAAAAGCGCCACTTCAGCATTGATTTTATATTCCGGTAGAGCATAACGATAGCCAGAGTTGCGCCATAGGACAGCTGGAATCCAGCATTAAACAGCATGCATGGACATGCCGCTAGCATCACGATGGAGGATACGGCCAAGGCAGCATATACATCGGGTTCTCTGTATAATATTGCTGCTATGAGTAAAATGGAGGCCATGATGACAGCGCGAAGTACAGACGGTTCGAATCCTGTCACAAATACAAAAAGGATCAGGAAAGCAATCATCAGTAAATTGGCATATTTTGTTCGTATTCTCAGCAGCTTAAGCAGAAAAGATAATGGCAGAAGCAAAAAAGCAACATTGGCTCCTGAAACCGCCATAATATGCGTCAATCCCGCATTGCTGAAAGCATCCTGTACTTCCTGAGACAGTCCTTCCCGATAACCGATCAACATACCGTTGAGCAATCCCGCCTGCTGTCGCGGCAAGCTGTTCTCAATCACAAATACAATTTTGCTTCTGACTTTCAGACCTGTCTGAACAAGAAAATTTCCCTTTTTCCCTTCACCTGGCTTTATGGCATACCTATACGAAAACACAGCTGCACCTACACCCTTTTGGGCCAGGTATCTCCTGTAGTCAAATCCCCCGGGATTCCTTACTCCCTTTGGTTGAGTAAGAGTACCTTCGAATTCCAGCTCTCTTCCATAATCAAAAAAGCTGTTCTCATTTTTGCTCAATGTAGTCAGTAAAAGCTTCCCATTGATTCGGGCAAATTCCCCATGATATCCATATCGAATGCTCTCAGCTCTGACGGCATATGTCACTCTTTCGCCCTTCAGCTCAGGCTCAGAGATGATATGTCCTCTTACAGTCACTTCCCGGCCTTCATATTCACTAAAGCTTCTGAGCTGCAGCTGGTCGATATACAGGAATTCCAATGACCCAGCCAGGAAAAATAACAGCATTCCTGCAGGCACAAAAAAACTGCCTTTATGCATTTTACCAGATGTGTAAAAGCAGGTCAGCAGCAAAAAGAACAGACCAATCACCACAAGGAGTGAATCAGAGTAATACGCGATCAGTATGCCACATATCAACGAAATGCAAAAAGATACGACCGGACGTTTGTAAATCATATTCATTCCGACACCTTTTTGCATTTATTATATACGTTGTTGAATAATTTGTAAATATATTCCTATTCGGTCAAATAATCCCTTGCCCTCATAAATTTATTCGAATAGAATTTATCATTCAGGTTGTTGATCGTGACCTTTCTGGCCGTTCCGGAAGAAGCATGTATGAATTGATTGTTTCCGATGTAAATTCCAACGTGATTGATCCCATTGAGTCCGCCATTCGTGTCAAAGAACACCAGATCCCCAGGCTGCAGGTCAGCCTTTTTGACTGCTGTGCCATAATTAGCCATGTCTTTGGATGATCTTTCAAGGGTAATATTGAATTTTTTGAAAACATAGCTGACAAATCCGGAACAGTCAAATCCTTTTGTTGTAGAGCCTCCGTACACATATCGGACACCCATCAACGTCCTGGCATAAGCAACAATCTTCTGTCTGTAATCGCCGGATTCAACACTTTGAGTTCCGTCAGAATCTGCTGCCGGATTCTCTGGTGCTTCTGCATTTTCGTCTGACGCTTCTGTATCCACTTCTGCATTTTCATCTGCCGTCTCAGCAGCTGCAGCTTCCGCTCTGTCAGCTGCATCGCTTTTACCTCTTGAAACCGAATCGCTTCGTACCGACAAATAATCCTTATGGATCCATCCGTATCTATCCTCACCTATGGAAATACGGTACCAATCACCTGACCGTTCATATATTTCAACCGCTGAGCCTTTTGTCAGCTTCGTAAGAATTTCTGAAGAAATGTCCGGTTTGCTTCTGACATTAACCACCGAGCCGGTAACTGTACCAGCTGATATGGCTTGATCACGAACCGATAGATA
>JAEZLF010000005.1 GCA_023435925.1 Bacillota bacterium | reverse complement strand
GGCTTTCATTGTTCCAGAAGTAATCATCATAACCACCTAGATCACAACCAACACCGTATGCAGGCACACTAATAAACCGTCCGTTTATGTATTTGCCAACCATAAAAACTATTCCGCTCCGACTTTGCACATGTATTTCGTAGTGACTGCCATAATCATTTATCGCTTTAACATATCCATCCCATTCTTCATTTCTGCCACCAAGTTTAATGCGGCATTTAAAATAGTGAGCATTATCTTTTGTGTACTTTATTGAATTTACAGGTTTAATCATCATTTCTCACCTCATCCTAATACAAGATTGTTACAAGCAGACAGAATGATTTCTGTATCAATACATGCTTTTTTCAATTGCGTGCCAAGAATCAGAGCATTTGTCATAACAGAATTAATAATTCGAGGTACTCCCTGACAATACCCAGCAACTGCTCTGATTGCTGCTTCGTCAATTATGGATCTTGATCCGCCTGCTGCATCGATTCGTGAATATATGTAGTTTATTGTTTCTTCTTC
Source organism: Bacillota bacterium (assembly GCA_023435925.1). GTDB lineage: Bacteria > Bacillota > Clostridia > Acetivibrionales > DTU013 > JAEZLF01. Next base: position 2,292 of record JAEZLF010000005.1, on the reverse strand, counting down.
TGCCAGTCCGGTGTAATTGTAGTGTACAACTATGCGTTGCTTTAGGGCTTCGTGCACTGGTTTTTCAAGTATTGCATTCATATGCGGTAAGCCAAGTAGTATTAATACGAAGCAGTCCAGCGAATCGTACTCCTGGTTCATTAGCATTTTGATATCTCTCAGAATTTTAGTATCAAGGTACTGACATTCGTCAATTGCTAACAGAACGGTTTTGTTTCTCTCTTTTATCAGATGTTTTACTCTTTCCTGAAAAGCACTGAACATATCAGATTTTCTGGAGGAGGGGTCCAATCCAAGTTGTATACATAAATTACGGTAGAAGTCAGTTACACTGATAGTCGACATACATGTATATATCATTTGATAAAGATTCGGGTTCAGTGTTTCTGAAAAGCACCTCAAGGCAAAGGTTTTACCCATACCGGAGGAAGCAGTAAAAAGACCAATACCTTTTGTTTTCGTTAAGTATAACAGACGGTTTTGCATCTCCATGTGATCTTTTGATGAAAATGCTTTTTGAACAGGGATTGACTTGTCAAAAGGATTAAATGTAATACCATAAAACTGATTAATCATTGTTCATACCTCCTGCCTTTGAATAGTCAATACTGTAATTGTTCTTCCGTTTTGTCCGGGTGTTTTCTACTTTGTTGGTAGGGCGTATAGGGTGTCTGACTCCATCGTGTAAAATATATGCTTCATTCATTTTATCTGGCAGATAACGTATTTCCACTTTCGTTCTGATGAACTGCATAGGAACGTCATACAAAACAGAATCAATTGTTACTGTTGAGTCGTTATTAACCTTCCTGGTAATTCGATTCATAAAACATTCATCGAGCCATTCCTGACTTTTGGGCATTCTGATATGGTTAATGTGTCTCAGGTATCTTTCCATTGGAGTTTCCTGTATGCTTTTGTTTATGGTAGTGTTACGTTTCCTCACATATTCATTCAGTAACACATTTAGTTCATCCAGGGATTTAACTTCGGAGGAATCAAGACCATTAAGCCATGTATCGTATATGGTTCTGAATGATCGTTCAACCTTCGCTTTGGCAGCGCCGTCACGCACTGGAGTATGTATTTCCACAATTCCTAATGATACTAAAATCAGAGAAAGTTGTTCATTTTTGTAGACCGAACCGTTGTCCATGTACAGTTTCCGGCACAATCCGAATCGTGATATGGCTTCTTTCAATACTTTTTGAAAGTTATACGCATTGTCCTCGTAAAAAAATCTTGCTCCTACGATAGCCCTGGTGTGATCATCAACAATACTAATTAGATAGACTTTCCTTTTAACCCCGTTTTCGGTTATATAGATAGTGTGGCAGGTATCTGCTTGATACATATTACAGGGATACTCCTCTTCAAATGCTTTCCTGTCTTTAACGTTTATGTTTCTTGCAGATTTCAAATCATTTTTCTTCACAAAACGCTGAACTGTACATAAGGACACTTCTGACTGATTGATGACACCATCCTCCACAAGCTTGGTATAAATCAATGTTGAGTTGATTCGGGGAAACTTATCCTTAAGTCTGTATATTTCGGCAATAGCTTTTTCGGAAAGTACCCGTGTTGTTCCTGAATCATTACGAGTTTTAGGCAATAAACCATCTAAACCATATTTCTTGTATAGTCCTTCCCACTTTTCAAACGTATTGTATTTGTACATTACCTCCTTGCCATCAGGTAATTTCAATGGCTTATCCGCAACCTTTTTGTAATAGGCAGTTTTTGTAAGCTCGGTATAGGTATTCATAATAACCGGAGCGATTACTGCAAACCTTAAGCGAGCTATTTCAACTTCTTCTTTGTTAGTTTTGTTATTTACTGAATTTTTATTCATATTGCACCTCCGATAGCATAATACCAATATCAAGAAGGTGTTTGAATTACTAAATTATGTGAACGAATGTTAATTTATGGTAGACCGGATGGTGTTTTGATTTTGTTTGGTATATTCTGTAAAAACGAATATTTTAATGTACCAAAAAAATCATTTAGCTTATGTAATCGGTTATTATCTGTCGTAAAAAATGATTTTAGAAACTCTATGCGATCAATCAGCAATTTCTCAACCACATTAATCCAAAACTTGGCGTGCCTGCAAAACAATTCTTTCCACTTGTATAGAGTTGATATTGCAATATCGTACTTCTCGCATAATGCTGTAACTGTGTATGATCCGGAAAAATAATCATTCAGCACATGTAGAATAAAGATTAAACGGGTCTTCGCTATTATGAGTGGGTAGATATGTGATTGGCCAAGTAAAAATATTAA
>JAEZLF010000196.1 GCA_023435925.1 Bacillota bacterium | reverse complement strand
TCCAGCCGGCATATCTGCCCATAACCTCTAGGATCATGACCCTGTGGTGCGATTCTGCGGTAGAATGCAGCTTGTCGATTGCTTCTGTCGCTGTATCCACCGCTGTCATAAATCCAAAGGTGGTATCTGTGGCAGACAAATCATTGTCAATAGTCTTGGGAACCCCGACAACATTCATACCCTTTCTGGAAAAATCTCTTGCACTTGTGAGAGTACCGTCCCCCCCAATCAGAATCATACAGTCAATGCCATGAGAATTGACATTCTCCATGACCTTGTCTGACATATCAACATAGTTAACCTTACCATTGCTTTCCACTCTGAATTTAAACGGATTATCCCTGTTGGAGCTTCCCAGTATTGTTCCTCCCTTGTCCAGGATACCCGATACATCGCCTGATTTGAAGTTCACATAGTCATTGAGAACCAGTCCTCTGTAGCCATCTCTGAAACCGATTACTTCATAGCCAAATTTCACCATAGCTGTTTTTACAACTGCTCTAAGTACTGCGTTTAATCCTGGGCAGTCTCCCCCACCGGTCATTACCCCAATTCTTTTTACCATGTTGAGCCTCCATTCCATTTCTCTGTATTCATATTTATTGATTACGTATGATTCTTTTAAAATGTCTTTTCCTACTCAATATTCGTAATAATGGCTAATACAAATTCCGTCGCCTTTACCAAGTCGTCAATGAGAATACGCTCATCCACGCTGTGTACTTTATCCATGCCCACACTGATATCCACCGCTTCGATACCCTTACTGTTGAAGATGTTTGTGTCGCTGCCTCCGCCGGTTTCCTCCGGTTCCAATTCAATATGAACCCTATCTGCTGCTCTTTGCAGAATTCCGAGGATTGGAGCGTCCTTGGGAATATTGAAGGAGGGATATTCGTTTACAGCCTTAAAATCGACATTTCCGCCGAATTTAGAAGCCGCACGTTCAAAGCAATCCTTCATATGGGCAGTCTGCTGTTCCAGCTTTTGTGCATCCCGACTTCTGGCCTCTGCCTTTATCTCCACTTTCTCACAAATGATATTTGTCTCGCGGCCGCCACTGATAATCCCTATATTTGCTGATGTCTCAAAGTCCACTCTGCCCAGCTTCATACCGGAAATGGCCTCTGCAGCTATCTGTATCGCACTGATTCCTTTCTCAGGTTCAACTCCTGCGTGAGCAGCCTTTCCATTTATCGTAACGTTGATAATATTCTGTGTGGGAGCCTTTACTGCAACCGTACCGATTGTACCTCCTGTATCAAGGACTATTCCATATTTGGCTTTTATAAGACTATAATCAAGGTTTTTAGCTCCCATAAGTCCAATTTCCTCAGCCACTGTGAACACCACCTGGATATCGCCATGTTCCAGTCCGTCCTCCTTCAACACTCTCAAAGCCTCGAGGGCACATACAATTCCAGCAGCGTCATCTCCCCCAAGAACTGTAGTGCCGTCTGATTTGATGTAATCGCCATCTACTACCGGCTTCTTGCCTGTTCCGGGCTGAACGGTATCCATATGCGCTGTAAGCATAACAGTCGGCACATCCTTTGAACCCTTTACAGAGCAGATCAGGTTTCCGGTATCTCCGCCTATTTTTTCCCCAGCCTGATCCTCACTCACTTCAAAGCCCATTGCCTTCAGCTTATCCGTAAGAGTATCGGCCATCCTGCGCTCTTTTTTTGAAAGGCTGTCGATGCTTGTCAACTGAATAAATTCTTCGACCAATCTTTCTCTGTTTACCATTTAAGAATCACTCCATTCCCATTTTACCTTTTAACTCAAAATTTTCAAATCCCTGCTGCCTTAACACTTCATAGAGTATCACCGCAACAGAATTGGAAAGATTCAGCGATCGGATCCCCGGTCGCATGGGGATCCTTATGCAGGTCTCACTGTTAGCCTCCAGCAGTTCCTCGGGCAGTCCCGCCGTCTCTTTTCCAAACACAAGGAAACTATCCTTTGGATAGACTACCTCAGAATATGCCTTTCCTGCTTTGGTTGAAGCAAAGAAAAAAGTATACCCGCCGTATTTTTCCCTTAATTCCTCAAAGCTATCACTGCAGCTGACAAGTACCTCATTCCAATAATCAAGGCCTGCTCTTTTTAAATATCTGTCTTCCAGCGAAAATCCCAAAGGTCTGACAAGATGCAGTCCTGTCCCTGTTGCTGCACAGGTACGAGCAATATTGCCAGTATTTTGTGGTATTTCCGGTTGAACCAGTGCTACGTGTAATGACAATTTTTTCACTCCATGCTTATTGTGTATTGTTCTTATATTACCACATTCTATAAGTTCAAAGAATAATTTTTATTTTATTTAAGTTTTCATTTTATTTCCACATATTGTTTAAAATGTAATCTGTATACCGCTATTGACAGCGATTTTCAGTATTGATATAATGACACCATATTTGGTAACCGATAGGTTTGATAAAATATTAGGATATTGCATGTGGGCATTTCATCTATTATATGGATGAGTGCCCATTGTTATAGAAAAAGGTATTCCAAAAATATTCTTTAGCACTTTACTTTGATAAAATTGATTTAATTTACCAATTAACAAAAAATAATGTATTGGAGGCACTAAAATGAGCAACACATCTTACAACCCCTATGAAACCGCACAGGCTCAATTTGATAAGGTAGCATCACTTCTGGAACTGGATGAGGCAACCTGCGAGTTGCTTCGCCAGCCTATGCGGGAGTACCATGTATCCATCCCGGTTCGCATGGATGATGGCAGTGTTAAAGTATTCAAAGGCTACCGCATACAGCATAATGATGCCAGAGGACCTGCAAAAGGCGGCATCCGTTTCCATCCGATGGAGACCGTTGATACCATCCGCGCTCTTTCCATGTGGATGACCTGGAAATGTTCGGTTGTCGACATTCCGTTAGGCGGAGCCAAAGGCGGCATCATCTGCGATCCCCACAATATGACTGAACGGGAGCAGGAGCAGCTGTGCCGAGGCTGGGTGCGCCAGCTGTCCCGCAATATTGGCCCTGATAACGACGTCCCTGCGCCTGATGTCATGACCAATGGGAAACACATGCTTTGGATGCTGGACGAGTACGAGACAATCCATGGCGGCAGATATCCCGGTTTCATTACGGGTAAACCTGTGGGTATGGGCGGCTCACTCGGCAGAACTGAGGCAACAGGTTTCGGAGTCATCTATGTATTGCGGGAAGCGCTCAAAGAGCTTGGTATCAAGCCCGAGAATACAACCGCATGCTTCCAGGGCTTCGGCAATGTTTCGCAATATGCTGTCAGAAAATACATACAGCTTGGCGGAAAGGTCATAGCTATTTCCTGCTGGGACAATACCGACAAGGCATCTTACACCTTCAGAAAAGCGGGCGGAATGGATATTGACGAATTGACAGGCATCACAGACTCCTTTGGCAGTATCAATAAAGAGAAAGCAAAAGCACTTGGGTATGAAATTCTTCCAGGTGAGGCATGGATCGAGCAGGATGTTGATATTCTGGTACCGGCTGCATTGGAAAATCAGATTACCGCTGCCAATGTTAATAAGATAAGCCCACAGGTAAAGGTTATTACGGAAGCTGCCAATGGCCCTACAACTCCGGACGCGGATAAGGTCATCAACGAACGCGGCATTTTTGTTCTGCCTGATTTTCTGACGAATGCAGGCGGAGTTACTTGCAGTTACTTTGAGCAGGTTCAGTGTAATATGAATTATTACTGGGAAAAGGACGAGGTCCTGGAAAAGCTGGATACTAAAATGACTGCAGCGTTTAAGGCTGTATATGAGATATCCAAAACCAAAAAAATAACCATGCGCGATGCGGCATATGTCATTGCCATAAATCGTGTGGCACAAGCTGTGAAGAGCCGCGGCTGGGTGTAGGATTCTTAGTAAGCGAGTATATTATTAATAGCAAACAACGGGGGACTTCCACGTATGGATGAGAAGACAAATGCTTCTGACAATCTGCTTGATGTTCTTAGAGAACGTGAAAAGGAACTGAATTGTCTTTACAAGGTTGACGAAATCCTTGGAAATCAGCGGCTGACCTTGCCTGAAATTCTTGAAGGTATTATCAGGATCCTACCTTCAGGCTGGAGGTTCCCCGATTTATGCCATGCAAAAATCATCTATGGAAATTACAGCTATCAGACTCCCGGTTTTCTGGCCTCCCCTATCTCGGACACATGCTGCATCAGGTCGGATGGAAAGATTGTCGGCAGTATTGAGGTCGTATATATCAGAAATGTTCCAAAAACTGAAGAAGGCTATTTTCTTGAAAAGGAAAAAATGCTGATACGCTCTGTAGCAGACCGCATTGGCCAGATGATCATCTACAGGCGTATGAAATCGGTTATGAGCGAATGGGAAGCGGCTAAATCACAGCAGTTTCCGCTGAGAACCTCTGCAAACGAATGGGAAGTCATACTGGATTTCCTTCGTCAAAGTGATCATGCACTCCTGACACATATCTGCAGAAAGCTCACAAATTATTTGCTGATAAATGGAATCACAGATGCTTCAGATACGTTGAAAATACCGACTAGCCAATATTCTGAAGAAACAGGGTATGCAAATTTCCCTGCTGCAAAAAAAGCTGCTGACGATGTAGTATGTCTGAGTGAAAGGGTGTTCGGAGTTGCCGCAAAATACCTCAGTGGCACTGAGATTTCATCATTAGTTAAAAGATGGATACAGGAGGAAAATGCCTATTCACTTGTAAAAGCCATAGGCAGTGTTGCTCCTTCCCTGAATAATATCATTGAGGAACTAAAAAAGCTTCAGGGAATTATTAAAGGCGATGAACTTCAATATTCGACAAAAGAGAGATGGCTGAATGTCGGATTGACACGTCATCTTCTGTCCGATAGCTCCGCCTTCATCAATGTCGCCAAGCAGCACCTGAATTTCAAAGACTTCTTTGACATCATCCACCATATCATATTTCCTGCCGGCAGTCAGGGTAAATTGGGCGGTAAAAGTACAGGTCTGTTTCTGGCTCAAAAAATATTGAATGCTGAAATTGAAAATATTCCCCAGTTCAGCTCTATAAAGTTTCCTAAAACATGGTATATTACCACCGATGCAATAACAGATTTTCTGCAATACAATAACCTGGAAGAACTGAATGAACAAAAATATAAGGATTTACAAGAAATACGCATTGAATATCCAAATGTCATTCATTTGTTTAAAAACGCTAAATTACCTCCGGAGATCGTCAAAAGCCTGTCGGTAGCGCTGGATGATTTTGGCGACAACCCTCTCATCGTACGTAGTTCCAGTGTACTTGAAGATCAAGCAGGAGCGGCATTTTCAGGAAAGTACAAGAGCCTGTTTTTAGCAAATCAGGGCTCAAAGAAGGAACGCCTGGAAGCACTTCAAGATGCCATATTAGAGGTATACGCTTCCGTATTCGGTCCTGACCCGATCCAATACCGCGCAGAGAGAGGATTGCTCGATTTCCATGAGGAAATGGGGATTATGATTCAGGAGGTTGTCGGTAAAAAAGCGGGTAAATACTATTTTCCACTGTATTCAGGTGTCGCCTTCAGTAATAACGAATACCGATGGTCACCGAGAATTAGCCGCGAAGACGGTCTTCTCAGAATGGTGCCCGGACTTGGAACACGGGCTGTTGACCGGCTTAGCGATGATTTCCCAATCCTGATATCCCCCGGCCAGCCCGGAATCAGGGTTAATATTGTACCGGAAGAAATAAAGCGATATTCTCCAAAAAAAATCGATGTAATCAATCTCGAAAGCAAAACATTTGAAACAATAGAAATTGTAGATTTACTGAGAGAATTTGGTGATCAGATTGATCAGATAAGCAGAATTGTCTCCATCATGGAGTATAACCACATCAAAAAACCAAATAAATTTGATATTGACTTTAAAAATGACGATCTGGTTGTCACCTTCGATGGCATTGCTTCCGATTCTGCATTTATCAGGCAGATAACAGGAATTATGAAAACATTGAAGGAAAAAATCGGGCTACCTGTCGATATCGAATTTGCTTCAGATGGAAAGGATCTATACCTGCTGCAATGCCGTCCTCAAAGTTCGAGTGAAGACAGTGTTCCGGCTCCCATACCAAAAGATATTCTTTTGAAGGATATCGTTTTCTCAGCAAGACGTTTCATATCCAACGGTTTGATTCAGAATATATCACATGTGGTCTATGTCGATCCGGATGGATATAGCAAGCTTACCAACCCTGATGATCTGAAAGGTGTAGGCAGAGTGGTAGGACAGCTGAACTCCATTCTTCCGAAACGTCAATTTATACTAATTGGTCCCGGCCGTTGGGGCAGCCGCGGAGATATTAAGCTGGGCGTGCCTGTGAGCTATTCTGATATATGTAACACTGCAGCATTGATTGAGGTAGCAATCAAAAAAACCGGGTACCTGCCGGAGTTGTCCTTTGGAACGCATTTCTTTCAGGATTTGGTGGAGGCAAACATCCGGTTTCTGCCATTATATCCCGATGATCAGGATGCCATTTTTAATTATCGTTTCTTAACAAAATCTGATAATATTTTAAGTAAAATCTTTCCCGAGCATCAGCGCTATCAGGATGTGATCCGTGTGATTCATGTACCGGACTCCTCCGACGGGTATATGCTGAATATTGCTATGAATGCTGAGCTGGGTGAAGCCTTGGGATATTTATCCTCCCACGTGGTTGAAACGCCGAAGGAAATAATGCCGGCAGAGTTTGACGACTATCACACAGACGGAAATTCATGGCGCTGGCGTTACTATATGGCCGAGCAGCTGGCATCAAAACTGGATTCTCAGCTTTATGGCGTAAAAGCTCTGTATCTGTTTGGCAGCACCAATAACGGCACTGCCGGTCCGGGAAGCGATATCGATTTATTGGTTCACTTCCAAGGCTCGGAAGAGCAAAGAGCTGCTCTCTTGAGTTGGCTCAACGGCTGGAGCTATTGCCTTGCCGAAATGAATTATCTGAAAACAGGCTATAAAGCTGATGGCCTGCTGGATATACACATCATAACCGATGAGGATATCCAGAAGAAAACCTCATTTGCCGTTAAAATTGACAATGTCACAGAACCGGCTCATCCGCTTGTGCTGGGGTAGTGAATGGATTCATGCTAACTGTGCTGCATTTGTTTCTATTCACCTTCTGTTGAGATATCCAGTTCAATTTTATCACCTTCGCCAATCAATAGCGGGATACAGATCGTTTTCATTTTGCTTGGCGTAATCTGCATATTCTCACCCATCAGTAATGAAGGAGGCGTGATATCGATATTAATACCTCTGTTGTAGAGGATAGTAGCTGCATTTCCCATTATCATATTAGACATCTCAGAAATTGCACTCTTAGACATCTCATCAAACTCAGTCACCGGCATTCCCATCATCATAGCAGATGCAATTTTAAGCCCAAATGCCCTGCTCATGGAAAAAATGGCCTGACCACGAATCTTCCCTGTCAATCCCACCATAATAATAATATCTTCGCTGCTGTAAGGAGCTGTTTTCAGATATACCTTACCCAATTTGGCATCCAAAGATGCTACTTGCATCAGTACCGTCTGACTTGCTTCAATAAATGGATTAATATATTCTATGTTCATTACAAATGTCCCCACCTTTATCACCAATGGAAATAAGTCATCAGCCGTAATTATACCTATTCTATATTAACGGCAAAAATCCTCTTTTTCATAACACTTTTATTTTTTGACCATATAATTATCTCCTGGGCTTGGGTTTAAAAATAATAGAAACAAAATAACCAAAGAAAACCGCTGCTGCAACACCCGCTGCTGTCGACTTTAGTCCGCCCGTGAAGGCCCCCAGCAATCCTGTTTTCTCCACCTCACTAAATGCACCCTTTGCCAGACTATATCCAAAACCGGTAAGTGGTACCGTTGCACCTGCGCCACCGAAGTCCACCACTTTCTGATAAAAGCCCAGTGCTGTCAAAAAAACTCCCAGCGTAACAAACAGCACAAGAATCCTGGCTGATGTCATTTTCGTTTTGTCGATCAAAACTTGACCGATTGCGCATATGAACCCTCCAACAAGGAACGCATTGATATACGAGAAAATTGTCTGCTGCACTGTCATCCCTCCCATACAGCTTCTACCGCCAAAGCATGAGCAATGCAAGGAATGGATTCCCCCTGCTGCACACTTGTCGGGCTGAGCAGCGCTCCGGTGGGTACAAATAGTATCCTGCTTAGCCCACCATTCTTAAGATGATGATACAGATAACCCGCAAATACGACAGCCGAACACCCGCATCCACTGCCACCTGCATGGGCATCCTGGGTCTTATCGTATATCATCATCCCGCAGTCTTTCAGAATTTTCCCTATACGTATTCCGTTGGATGACAGCAAATCGTCTAATATCTCGCTTCCGATCTGCCCCAGATCACCTGTTATCACCATATCATAGTAATCATGAGGAAGCCCGGTATCCTCAAAATGCGCATAAATCGTGTCCGCCGCCGCCGGCGCCATAGCAGCACCCATATTGTTCTGATCCTTTATACCCATATCCACAATTTTTCCGGTTGTCGCCTTCATAATAAACGGACCGTTTCCTTCACAGGACAAAAGAACACCTCCTGCTCCTGTGACTGTCCACTGCGCTGTAGGCGGCCTTTGAGAACCAAGCTCCAGTGGATATCTGAACTGTTTCTCTGCTGAACAAAAATGGCTGGATGTCATACATACAACATTCGCAGCAAAACCACCGTCTATCAGTATTGCTCCAAGACTCATCGTCTCGCCCATCGTTGAACATGCTCCATAAACTCCGAATAGGGGCAAGCCTGATTCACGCAGGCCAAAGTGAGCTGCAATGCATTGGTTTAACAGATCTCCTGCTAGAATATAATCGATCCCACTGACCGATATGACAGCTTTCGAAGCTATTTTACCAAGTGTTTCTCTGATGAGTTTACTTTCAGCCATCTCCCAGCTTTTTTCACCCCATAGCTCATCATCGAGTGTCTGATCAAAATAACCGGCCAATGGCCCCTTCCCTTCCTTAGGACCGACAATGGCAGCGGCTGCAGTAATCGTTGGCGGTCTTTGAAATTGGACGGTCTGCTTGCCTAGCTTTTTCTCCTGCATCAGAATATTCCCTTTAACCCGTCAGACAAATGTTACGGCAAATCCAAGTCTTTTCATTTATACTAAAACCGGAGCAGATAATGAAGGATACCTGCAACAATAGATGCAGAAATACCATACACCAGTACCGGACCTGCTATCAGAAACATCCTGGCACCTATTCCCAGTATATATCCCTCGCTTCTGTACTCCATTGCAGGAGAGACAATTGAATTTGCAAATCCTGTTATAGGTACAATAGAGCCTGCACCGGCAAATCTGCCAATGTCATCATAAATATTAAAGCCTGTTAACATCACACCCAGAAAAACCATTGTCATAGCTGTAAGAGAGGCAACGATGTCTGTATCAAAACCCATTTTTTTAAATGAGTTTGTAAAAAACTGGCCTATCATGCAGATCAAACCGCCAACCAGATATGCTTTTAGAATGTTTCGCAGCAGCTTCGATTTTGGTGATTTTCTTGCTACGTATTTCCCATATTCATCTCTGGTCATTACCTTCTGCATTATAACAACACCCCACTGGTCAACCTGCTTTCATCAGTCTGCCGTAAAACAAATACACCCTTTGTCGGTGGTTTGCTATGGTCCTGATTCGTAATAAAGAACCATATCATAATAGTAAGGATAAGAAGTGACAGGACTATCAGAAGAATCCTGTACCTGTTCAATACTGCCAGCATATTTAACACCCCGGTCTTTTTAGTTTTGTACTCAAGTTAAGTTAACGCATATGTCGGAATGAATCCGACATACTGATATTGTTCAGCTTTCCGTATTAGTATGGAACCAGGCAGGTTGTTATATGCAGTTAGGCGATTTAAATTTATTAAGACGCAAAAAATACCCATTAATGATTACTTCGCTGCAGTTTTAGTATAGATTAATCCTGTTCCGCAAATCCGCAAGAATCTTTTTTTCAATTCTGGATACCTGGACCTGGGAAATACCCAACATTTTAGCAATCTGAACCTGGGTTTTTTCTTTAAAGTACCGCAAAACAATGATTTGCTTTTCCCTTGGCTTTAATGTATCCAATACCTGCTTCAGAGCTATTTTATCAATAATATCTGTTTCATCCTCATTACAATCATCATTCAGTTTATCAATCAGCATGAGGGAAGTATTGTCGCCTTCTCCCACAGGGTTGAAAAGGGACTCCGGTGAATAGCCGGACTCAACCGCCATCACAAGTTCTTCAGCAGTTATTTCCAAGCGTTCCGCCATCTCATTGATCGTCGGTTCTCTACCCAGTTCCTTGCTCATAACTTCTTTGGTGATCCTCGCCTTGTTGGAGGTCTCTTTCAGTGAACGGCTCACCTTGATAATACCGTCATCCCGAAGAAAACGCTTTATTTCACCGATAATCATCGGTACTGCGTAAGTTGAGAATTTTACTTCAAAAGACGTATCAAATTTATTAATCGCTTTTATCAGTCCAATACAGCCTATCTGGAAAAGATCCTCCGTCTCATAACCTCTGTTCTGAAATCTGCGGACTATACTCCAGACAAGCCCTATGTTGCTTTCAACAATTGCACCCTGGGCAAGCTTATCGCCTGATTTAGCCAATAAAATAAGTTTTATCGTATCTACACCCTTATATGGATTCTCGCTCATATTAAAAACCTTTCCCTCCGCTTGTGCAGGGAGCAAGGAGGATTAACATAATTTCCTTATTCTTCATTATTATTCCACCTATTGGGTAAAATTTTTTCCGTGCTTAGTCCAGAGAACCAAATCTTTTGCAAAGAATTACGGTAGTCCCTTCTCCGGGCTTCGATCGGACTTTCAGCTTGTCCATAAAGCTTTCCATTACGGTAAAGCCCATACCCGATCGCTCCATATCAGGCTTTGAAGTGTAGAGGGGCTGCATGGCCTGTTCGATGTCTTCTATCCCCTTGCCCTCATCCGATATCTCTATCTCAACCCATTTATCATATTGCCTGCAAATCATCCGGATGATTCCATATTGATTCTCATAGCCGTGGATAATTGCGTTTGTAACCGCTTCTGATACCGCTGTCTTAACATCTGCCAGTTCTTCGATTGTCGGATCCAGCTGAGAAACAAACGCGGCTGCCACTACCCTTGCAAAGGCTTCGTTACTGGACTTACTCACAAATTCAAGTTTCATTTCATTGATTGGCTGCATTACATGTCTCTCCCTTTACTCTATTCTCCCGTCAATATCAAGCACTACGCAGTGCATTTAGTGCAAATTCAAGATTTTCATACACCTGTATCAGTTTCATAATACCCGATATCTCCAGTATACGATTTATTTTCTCATTTTTGCAAATAATCGCCACTTTCCCACCAAGCTTTCTGATATTTGCATATCTTCCCACAATAACCCCGATTCCCGAACTATCCATGAAGCTTAAGCCTGAGAAATCAAATATCACATTTCTTGTTGTGGACTTCAGCAGTTCACCTTCAATTTTATTGCGGGCATATTCTGCAAAATGATGGTCCAATTCACCTGAAAATGTAGCTATCAGTGTAGAACCTCTGTTGGAAAATTTAATATCCAATTATGATCTCCTCCGTATAAGCCATTTGTACATCATTAACTAATTCTTTAATAAAATGGAATATCCTTCAAAGAATTTTGGGATTGTTTGTAGAATGAGAAATTTTTTTATTTCATATTACGACATTCACTGCCTTTGTGTTTTTCCGCAATTTGGTCCAGCTTCCGCAGCCTGTGATTTACACCGGATTTACCTAAAGGCGGCGATAAAAGCTGACCCAGTTCCACGAGGCTGGCATCCTTATACGCCAGTCTCACTTCGGCAATTTCTCTCAGACTTTCAGGCAACTTTTCCAGCCCGATATTCTGTACAATATATTGAATATTTTCAACCTGCCTTACTGAAGCATTCACAGTTTTTTCAAGATTTGCCGTCTCACAGTTAACAATTCGGTTGACTGAATTACGCATGCCTTTGAGTATCCGGACATTCTCAAGCTCCATCAGCGCATTATGGGCGCCGATGATATTTAAGAAATCAACGATGTTCTCACCTTCCTTCAGATAGGTGACATAGCTCCCTTTCCGCTTGATGATCCTACCGTTGAGCTCAAATGTACCAAGAATTTTACAGAGTTCCTGAGCTTGATGGCGGGTACGGGAGGTTAGCTCAAGGTGATAGGTTTTTTCCGGATCGCTTATGGATCCGCCTGCCAGAAATGCTCCTCTCAGAAAAGCCTTTCTGCATCCCTGGTGCTTTAGATCCATTTTTTCTGCAAGTACAATCTCCGTCGCATGCTCCTCTGTTTTTTTCAAAGCGACTCCTGTCCGTTCCAATAGCTTTGCAGAGCCGTTGGCAGCAGTGATAAAGAGCATATAAGATACATGCTTCTTCAGCTTCTTGCTCTTTCTGATTGTGACCTCGGCAGAAATGTCAAAAAGCTTTTTTATGCTGCTATATACCCTTCTGGCAAACGCAGCATTTTCTGTAGAAATTCTGACATTAAACCCCATACCGGGTAGAACTGCCACAACTCCGTTTAAGCATAGCGCTGCTGCAAGTTCTGAAAGCAGACAACAATCATCCATGTTTTCCAGCCGGCATAATTCATTTTTTACAGTTGAAGAAAATGACAAAGCAAAACACCTCTCAATTAATTTGGGCAGCTGTCTCCCTGACTGCACAACTCGGTATATGCACGAAGCACCTCGGCTACACTCCATGCCTGTGCAAAGCATCCTCGGGGTATCAAAGGCTCATTGCCGTCAAAAATTTCAGAAATATTGCCAAGGCAGGCATTATACAGATGATCCCAAAAGGGTTTCAAAAACCAGGCAGGCATATCCTTGTATTCAGACTCACTTCCAAAGGTTCTGGTGAATGCTGTAATAAAATGCCCGATTGGCCATGCCCATACAGTGCCCTGATGATACGACGAATCCCTCGAATATTGGTCTCCTATGTATTGACCTCTGTATTGAGGAGAACAGGTAGACAGGCTTCTAAGTCCATACGCCGTATATAGCTCCTTCCAGACCTTCTCTACCATACACCGGGCTTCAGTGCCATCGATTACGGGATATGTCAAACTGGCTGCAAATATTTGATTCGGTCGTACACTATCATCCCTGAAGTCCCCATTGATTACATCATACAGGTATTTCCCGTTATCATTCCAGAATTCTTTTAAGAAGCTCTTTTTTACCAATGCAGCAAGCCGGCCGAGTTCGTCTGTATTCACACCGAATTTCACTGAAAGCATCTCAAGCACCTTCAGTGCGTTGTACCAAAGCGCATTGATCTCCACTGCTTTCCCATGTCTGGGAGTAAAGACTATACCTCCCACCTTTGCATCCATCCAGGTCAGCTGTGTGCTCTCATCACCTGCTGTGACAAGACCATCCCGATCCATCCGAATATGGTGCAGCGTACCTTTTTTGAACGATTCAACGATCTGTACCATTGAACCATACAGCTTATGCCGGACAAGCTCAAAATCGCCGGTATACTCTACATATTTGCTTATTGCCTCAAAATACCACAACGCTGCATCCACCGTATTGTAACCGGGATCTCCTCCTTCATCCGGGAACATATTCGGTACAAGACCATATCGGATATACTCACAAAATGAGGAAAGAATCTGTGCAGCATCATCATAGCGTCCTGTGCACAAAGTAAGGCCGCATAGTGAAATCATTGCATCCCTTCCCCAGTCGGTAAACCATGGATAACCGGCAAGTATGGTTTTTGCATTGGTTGATTGCCTGTGGACAATAAAATGGTCGGCGGCTCGCACAAGCGCACTGGAAAACTCATCCTTACACCCCGCTTTCGCAACGACTGCTTTCAGTCTGGCTATTTCGGCATCTGCCAGCTGTCGGCCATCCGGCAAGTTTCTCTCCTTTTCAACCGTGCCGATAAAGGTCACCGTTTTGTCGCAGTGCGCGTCTACTGGAATTTCAAAGCTTCCGGGTATGTAATGATCCTCACAGGCATGCAACCCTCGTTCCTTTTCCACTGAATAATGCATATTTTCAAACCAGCAGTCTTCAACAGGTATATAGGTGCTTTCAAAACAGCTTAAAGATATATTAATATCCAGATCATAGGGCTTTATCTCCGTACTGTTCCTGCCCGGTTTCTGCCTGAAGCTCATAAAATGTTTGTCCGAATTGCCATGATAATCCCTGAAGTTCACCAGCGGCGCCAATTTAAGAGATAGAGCCTGAGAACCGCTTCTTATGTGATACATCACAGCAACAGTATTTTCTCCATAAACCAGCGTGATGGTCTTTTCAATGATCAAATCTCCGATACAGTAGGTAAATACCGGCAATGGGTTCAGTTCAAAGCTATGAAGATGATGGAAGCCGGTCATTGTATAATCTCCGGTCGAAAATGAATGCAGATGGTATGTTTCTTCCCCTAATGTCACTGATTCGTGCAGCTGGGAGAGGATCAGGTGCCTATGCACCGGTGGTTTCAATGCTGCAATAAGCAGTCCATGGTACCTGCGGGTATTTCCGCCTGTGATGGTTGATGAAGCAAAGCCGCCTAATCCGTTTGTCAGAAGCCACTCCTTCTCACTGCCGCGTTCCCAACTGCTCCATTCCGATTTTCCAAACCTCATCGCCTATCCCCTCCTTCCACGTTTCATGACTTTATTTATTTTCCGGGCTACAAAATTTCTTGCTTTTCTCTATTTCTTGCTTCCCTCTATTTCCTGCTTCCCTCTATTTTGACCTATATCAATACGTAACCGATTTTCACGGCCTTTTAACCGGCATTCATGATTTCTTTCTGTCTTTTACCGGAATTGCATCAGTCACAAGCCCAATAACGGTACGAGCCAGCTTATATGGATCGTGCCTTACAAAGTTATTTTTAATCGTCACATACTCACCTTCAATCAGCCGGATCCCCGCGGAAGAAATTTTTTCCCGATCGATCATCACCTGAGCTGCTCCGTCATCTTCATATTTTTCTTTCAGATCCTCCGGAATAGATGCGTTATTGACAATGCAGCAATCAATGATTCCTTTACAGGAATGCTTCTCCAGCGCGGATATGTGATCGGATACACTATAATTTTCTGTTTCGGAGGGCTGCGTCATGACATTGCAAACATAGACCTTCAGTGCCTTACTTTCCTTGATGGCGGGACAAATACCGCTTACCAGCAGATTGGGAATAATGCTCGTATAAAGGCTTCCTGGCCCAAGCACGATAATATCTGCTTCATAGATAGCATCCAATATCTCCTGCAGTGGTTTTGCGCCGGAAGGTTCCAGATAGACACGTTTGATCTTGCCGCTGTGGGTTTCGCTATGTGTACCAATTTTGGATTCGCCGCATATAATACATCCATCCTCAAGCTCCGCACAGAGTATCACATTTTCAAGTGTAACCGGGAGCACTCTGCCAGTTACGGCAAGTACATCACTCATTTTCCCCACCGCTTCCACAAAGCTTGAAGAAATTCCGTCCATTGCGGCCAGAAAAAGATTGCCGAAGCTCTGTCCTTTCAATGTTCCATCCCGAAACCGGTACTGAAGCAGCTGCTCCATAACAGGCTCGGTGTCGGCCAATGCAAGGATACAGTTCCTGATGTCCCCCGGCGGCAGAATCCCAAGTTCATTGCGCAATACACCCGATCCGCCTCCGTCATCCGCTACCGTGACCACCGCTGTAATATTTGGGCTGTATTCCTTAAGACCCCGCAGCATGGTTCCCAGTCCTGTTCCGCCCCCAATTGCAACTATTTTGGGATAAAAACTTTTATTCAGCTTCATCTGCCTGCACCTCTGCCATCCTTGTCAATATCTCTGTGTTCAACAATCGACCGATATTGCTTTGCTTCCAGATTTCTGGCCAAATCGTCGGCAATAGCCACAGAGCGGTGTCTTCCTCCGGTACAGCCTATGCCAATTACCAATTGTGATTTCCCTTCCTTCACATAATTAGGAATGAGAAAGTCCAGCATATTGTTCAGTTTGTCAAGAAACTCGATGGTCTCAGGCATTCTGAGAACATATTCCTTTACATTATCATGCTTTCCTGTTAGCTTCTTCATCGATTCGATATAATAGGGGTTCGGTATGAACCTCACATCGAAAATAAGGTCGCATTCAATGGGAATGCCATATTTGAACCCGAAAGAAACAATATTGATAATTAGGCCATGGAATGTACTGTCCTGTCCGATAATCCCGGTGATCGCATCCTTGAGCTGGCGTGGTGTAAGATTGGTGGTTTCAATAACATAATCCGCTCTGTCCTTGATTTTCTGCAATACCCGCCGTTCCTCTGAAATCCCTTTAAGGAGCCGCCCTTCCTGAGCAAGGGGATGTGATCTTCTGGATTCCTTATAGCGCTTAATAAGCACCTTATCTGAGGCTTCCATAAAAAGAATCTCATACGTATGACCCTCAGCGGCCAAAGCGCCTAAAGCAGGGAAAAGGTCATTTAACAGCTCGCCTCCGCGAATATCGATAACAAGACCAATCTTGTCCATCTGTTTATAGCTTTGTGAGCACACCTCTGCTATTTTGGGAATAAGCTGGGGTGGCAGATTGTCAATACAAAAAAAGCCCGCATCTTCCAGGTGCTTGGCAACAAGGCTCTTGCCTGCACCGGATATTCCTGTTATAACGATAAATCTCATAGCTCATATATGCGGACACATCGAAACACAGATATCGGGTACCTGCCATAGCGGACTGTCCACACTTACTCCTCCCCTATAACCTTCACTTCTGTTTGCAGTTCTACGCCAAACTTTTCAAACACGGTATTCTGAATATGTCTAATCAGGGATGTTACATCTTCAGCTGTAGCTGTCCCATTATTTACAATAAACCCGCAATGCAGGCAAGATACTTCTGCTCCGCCTATATGGAAGCCTTTGAGGCCGCAATCCTGTACCAGTTTCCCGGCAAAAAAACCTTCCGGCCTTTTAAAAACACTACCTGCGCTGGGTAAGTCCAAAGGCTGCTTCTCACGGCGCAGTGCACTGAACTCTTCCATTTTCGCCTTGATCTGATCCCTGTCACCTGCCTTCAACCGAATGTGTGATTTCAGTACCACACCACCGGATGACTGAATAACGCTGGATCTCTTCCCGAATCGATGCTGCTGATTGGTGAGAGTCTCGACCTCCAAATCCGTATTCAGGTATTCTGTGCTTTCGACGATCATAGACATATCTCCATCGTAAGCACCGGCATTCATTGTTACCGCACCGCCAAGGGTCCCTGGAATGCCTTCGGCAAATTCAAGACCTGTGAGTCCATTCTCCCATGCAATTCGCGACAGCCGCGATATCAGAATGCCCGGCTGTGCCACGATTTCCTCTCCTGCCAACTTACAACCGCTCAGATTTTCTCTGAGCTTCACCACAACGCCTCTGATGCCTTTATCCCGGACAATCAGATTAGTACCATTACCCATCACAAACACAGGTATTCCATTTTCTTTACATACCCGCAGAACACCGATAAGGCTTTCTGAATCAAGAGGTGTAACAAATACATCAGCAGGGCCTCCAATTTTAAAGGAGGTATGGTCTGCCATACATTCATCAATCCTGACAATTTCTCTTCCCGCTACTTGGGATATCAGTCCCGCGATATCCGCCTTATTCAATTTCTTCCACCTTCCATCGCCCGGTTTTTATCACAATCTATTTCCTTCTCTCTTTCAGGTAATCCTCAATCTTATTGAGGGAAGAACAAACCACCAGTTCTTCAGGAAAATCGTTCTCATGAATGAGCCTCAGCACATGATCAAATTTGCCGATATCGAAGCATATGTGTGCATCGCTGCCGCAGGCTATTCGGACTCCATACTTTCTGCATTTCTTCAGAAACTCCACACAATTATCTTCGCTGCCTCTCCTGGTTTTAAAGGAGCTGTTGTTAATCTCAATCAGCTTGTTATACTCTGCCGCAGTTTTTACCACACGGTCGATGTCCACCTGAAAAAACGGGTTACCGGGGTGTCCCACCGCATCAACCAAAGGATTTTTGAGAGCACTAACCATTCCGTTTGTATTTTCTTCTACTGTCCCGGACTGAATCGTGATGTCGTGTAAGCTTGCAATGACAAATTCCATTCTTGAAAGCAGCTCATCCGGTATATCCAAACTGCCGGAGTAATCTATAATGTTCGCCTCAGCGCCCTTCAGGACTCTAACACCGTAAATGTACTCCGGAATTGACTTGAGATTCCAAAAGTGTATCAAGGTCGGAGCCCCCATCATGGATGGGCCATGATCCGTCATTGCAATAGCCTCTAGCCCATTCTGGCCGGCTTCTTTGGCGTTTTCCAGCAGCGTGCTGTAAGAGTGACCACTCGATAAAGTATGCGTATGCGTATCTACTACCAGTTTCAAATATATGCCCCCTTAAAGGAATTTATCATTCCTGCTGTGTGAATTTATTT
>JAEZLF010000170.1 GCA_023435925.1 Bacillota bacterium | reverse complement strand
TTTGGGTGCTATGTTGAGGTGCTGGAACCAAAGGAAATACGGGAGATCATTGCCGGCAGGATGGAAAAGGCATTGGATTTTTATGCTTAGTAAAATGGATTCAGAAGTTCATGAAGTTGATGAATAGGCAAATTTGGATTGGAACATATTTCATCAATGTCAGTCTAATCATGTACACAGAAATTTCTGAGAAAAAAATGCAGCATATAAACAATCATTTACAGGAGCATAGGAGGAATTTACATGAAAAAAATAATAGCAGCATTTATATTAGCATTGACGATGATTTTTTCCGTTGTACCATCATTTGCCGGGACAGTTACGAAAAGTGAGGCAGCAAAAGCTAAATTTGGCGACATTACAGGCCATTGGGCCTTGGAGGCAATTAATCAACTCGCATCTGATAGCATTTTTACCGGCAACGATGGAAAATTTGAACCAAACAAGCTTATTACCCGGAGCGAATTTGTTACAATGCTTCACAAGTCGCTTCATATTAAAATGGCATATTTTAAAGAAACAGACATCAATGAGTATTTCAAAGATGTAAAAAATGAGGATTCCTTTGCGTCGGCACTGTATGATCTGGTTACAGCCAACATCATCGATGACAGGGACGAGTTCAAGCCGAATGAAATACTATCCAGAGAGGATATGGTCCATTATATTATCCGTTCGCTTGAATATAAGACCGGTGGGAATTATGCAATGATAAAAATCTTTCCTGCACCTTTTGCAGATGAACTTGATATCAATCCGGACTATAGCAATGATTTTATGAAGGCAAAGATACTCAAGCTGGTCAACGGCGTTGGGAATAATATGTTCAAACCTAAAAACGGTGCTACAAGAGCGGAATCTGCAGTCGTGATCCACAGACTGGCAAAGCTGTTGGTGAGCTTGAATTCGAATGAACAGGTACAGGTTCTTCCTTCGGCAGAATTAGTGGGTGACAGCATCCATTTCAAATTGATCATTGCAAACAATACGGAGAAAAAGGTTACGATTAACCATACATCCGGACAGAGATTTGATTTTTCGCTGCTGGATGCAGACAAAAATATACTATACACGTGGTCAATGGATAAGATGTTCATGATGATGCTGACAAATACGGAACTGGAGCCAGGTGATGCAGTGGAATTCAGCGATGTTATGCACAAAGAGGAATACATGGATAAGGCTGTCTGGCTGAAGGCTTATATCACCGGTGAATCAGAGGACTTTACGGTGAATCCGGATGGATATGAATTGAACTTGATTTCAAGCCTTAAATAAGATAAAATAAGATAGAAATTTTTGAAAGGGTAAGGTATCGGTACATGAGGAATCGCTAATTCGGCAAAAAATCAATTTGATTTTATCAGGAGCTCAGATTGCTCTTGTTTGCGCTGGATTAGCTAATAATAAACCGATTGACAGGTCTTTGCCTGTTGAATTTATTGTTGTTTATTCTATCTCTCCGGCGCACTTCCAGAAGTGAAAGGAGAGATTTTTTTATGCTTATTTTGGAAGCCGGAAACGTAAAAAAGTATTATAAAGACAGGTTGATCATAGAATTTGACGGATTAAAACTCTATTCAGGTGACAAGGTTGGAATCGTAGGACAAAACGGGTCGGGGAAGACAACGCTGATGAATATACTGTCAAAGGACATTGATCCGGATGAGGGATTTGTAAAACAGTATTGCGACATTGCATATATACGCCAATTTTCTGACGATTGTATTGCGGCGAGTCCGAAAGCACTAAAGGAGTTCAAGCTAACGGGCATACAGAACCAGGATGTATTCAGCGGCGGTGAAAAAACCAGAATTAGAATTGCCAATATTTTTAGTAAGGATCATCCGGTGCTTTTCGCTGATGAACCCACAGCCAACCTTGATTATAAGGGTATCGAGCTTCTCAGACAGAAACTGTCCGAGGTGAGCACCTTTCTGTTAATCAGTCATGACAGGAGCTTGTTGGACAGTCTCTGCAATAAAATCCTTGAGGTCCGGGATGGAAGAATCAAAATTTATAATGGAAATTATAGCTTTTACAAGGATCAGAGTGAAATGGAGCGTCAATACGGGGAACAGGAGTATGAAAAATATGCTGCGGAGAAGGCAAGGTTGGAGGGAGCCATTAGAGAACGGGCCGGTAAATCGAAAGCTTTGAAGAAAACGCCAAAAAGAATGGGAAATTCCGAGGCAAGGCTTCACAAGCGAAGTACCAATGAGATACAGGAAAAAATCGACGGTGCCGGCAATATCCTTAAGACACGACTGGAAAAGCTTGAGGTGAAAGAAAAGCCAAGGGAGCTTCCGCAGATAAAGCTGGATTTTTCTCTGACGCGTCCGCCTGAAAACAAAATTGTCATTTCGGCGGATAACCTTACATTTGGTTATGGTAGCAGAAAAATATTCCAACATGCACGGTTTAAGGTTTATAATGGATTGAAAACTGCGCTGTGGGGTGAAAATGGAGCCGGAAAGACTACACTGCTGAACATGATTGCCCAAAAGTCCAATGAAGATATCTATATTGTGCCGAAAGCCACTATCGGATATTTTTGCCAGGGACTGGAGAATCTTGATAATAATAAAACAGTATTGGAAAATGTTATGGCCGATAGCGTACAAACCCAAACTGCTGTACGAACCATCCTTGCAAGACTTCTGATTTCCGGAGACGATGTATACAAGAAGGTTGGTGTGCTAAGCGGGGGAGAGAGAATAAAGGTTTCTTTCTCAAAGCTCCTTGTATCCAACGCGAATGTGCTGTTGATGGATGAGCCGACGAATTTTCTGGATATGATGTCAATTGAAGCGCTGGAAAATGTTCTGAGGGAGTATGAAGGTACGGTTTTGTTTGTTTCCCATGATAGAGCTTTTGTTAACTCCGTCGCAGATCGGCTGCTTATGATTGCCAATCAATCCATAGCAGAGTTTGACGGAACTCTGCAGGAGTATATGAACGGCAGCCAAAAATCCGGATCGGTGATAAAAAATGAAGCAGAGCAAATGGTATTACAAATGAGAATTACTGAAATAGTAGCAAAGCTTTCAAGGGGTGACGGAGACAGAGAGGCCCTGGAAGCGGAATATCAGAGTGTGCTAAGCCAGCTGCAAAGATAGTCGGTATTAAAGATGCTGTGGTATAATGTATAAAGATACGAAGAGGTAAAGATGGAGGATGCAGACATGAGCTTTGATGGATTTAAAAAAGAAGGATTACAGTTTCTTCTTGAAAATAAGATGCGGAATAGCAAGCAATGGTATGACAGCCATAAGGACGTGTACAAGCAGTATGTATATAACCCTTTTGCCGAACTCATTACAGAGCTTGCTCCTACGATGATGGAAATAGACAGCAGACTGATTACGGTACCGTCAAAGATCATTTCCAGGGTGCGCAGGGATACACGTTTTACAAAGGACAAAACGATGTACAGAGATAATGTATGGCTGGTATTTCTGCGGGACAAATCCCAGATGTCAACCGCACCCTGTTTTTGGTTTGAAATCGGCCAGAAGGGTTCGAGCTACGGAATAGGCTATTATGGGGCACAAGCAGCAGCTATGGCTCACATGAGAGAGCTGATCATTGACAAGCATCCGGCATTTTTAAAAGCACTGGAGTGTTATGAATCTCAGCATGATTTTGTGATTGGCGGTGAGATGTATAAAAGAAGTAAATTTCCTGATCAGCCCGAAAACCTGAAGTTATGGCTGGATCGGAAGAACATTTACTTTGAATGCGTTCAAAACGATTACAAGCTTGCTTTTTCCAAAGAATTGCCGGAAGCTTTAAAGAAAGGTTTTAAGCAAATCAAACCTATATATGATTTCATTTGCGCGGCAGAATACCAAATATGAAATTCAACTGTGTTTCCAAAAGACGCTGCCATAAGCTTATTTTTCACTATATTTACTAAATATAGCAATTGTGGTACTATGTAGTGAAATAAGCTTATAAAGGAGTCAAATGAATGAAGAAATTTGTTGCGATTTTAATGCTGGTTATTACAATAATGATGATTTCGGGAGCAGCTTTCGCAGACGGCACGGATACGATTGCGGAAGTGCCGGATGTTAAAATCATAATGGATGGTAAGCTGACAATGTATAAAGATGTGCCTATCAACATGAATTCGAGCACACTGCTGCCGCTGAGAGAGCTGCTGGTGAACCTGGGTGTACCGGACGATGATGAGCATATCATGTATAACAGTCAGGAGAAAAGTGTTACTGTTATAAAAGACCAAACAAAGATTTACCTTCAGGCAGGCAATCTGACCGCAAATGTGAATGACCAGCCGCTGAAACTGAATGTTGCGCCGGTAATCTACAAAAACGGTAGGACTTACATACCTCTCCGGTTTGTTGCCGAAGCGCTGGATAAAAAGGTTGTATGGGACGGCTCTACAAAATCGGTACTCATCTGCGATATTGCAAAGTATGACAGTATGAAGCAGATATTGGACAAATCCAGTGAGGCTACGAGACTGGCTGGAAAATATAAGCAAACCCTTACTCTAGATGTAACAGTAGAATCAGGGCAAATTACCATGAAAATTGGAGCAGAGGCTGAAAGCCTGGTTGATAAGCTTCAAAAGAAAATGTATAACAATATCATGATTAATATGCTGGGAATGGAAATAAAAACGGATACCTATTATAGTGATAATGCGATGTACGTTTTGGATCCATCCAATCAGAAATGGACGAAGCAAACCTATCCGGAGCCCGAATATAACAGTATTTTTGTTGAACAAAGCAAAACCGTTACAGACAATGCCAGCGAAGCTCTTTGCGCAGGACTTACCCAGATCTCCGGCAGTAATCCTGATGAAATACTGCTGCAGGGTGATGTATTCCTGAATGAGCTTTTCAAAAAGACCTTGGCTGATCAGAGTACCGGCAATCCGGCAATTCAGCAGCAAGATATGGATTTTGATACATTTAGCTTTACGATATCGTTGAACAGCAGCAATTATCAGCTTAATTATATTTCAATGAAAGCTAAGGCGGAACAAAAGGCAGACGATATGACTGTAAAAACAGATATGCTGGTTGAATTTCGCTACAGTGAGTATAATGGCAATTTTGAGATTGTTGTTCCGGAGGAGGCCATTCTGAATGCCGTTGAAACACAAAGTACAAAGTTTTAGCATTAGCTGCATTCTGCCGAACAAATAAGGCCGGCAGTCAGCACAACATACGGAAGAATATACAGGCGTATTTACCATCATTAAGGTAGATGCGTCTGTTTTGTTGTTTTAAGACTGAGGTACATGAATAGTCACGCTTTTTTAAAGGTACAGAGTTATTGTTAATGAATTAACAACATGCTATAATGAATCCATAGCGAGTTTTAAATTGAGTTTTTAATAAAGGGGCAAAAATATGAAGTTAAAAGAAGTCATTGAAATACTTGATGCAGAGCTTTTATCCGGGGGCGACGCAGAAATGGAAATATTGTCGGCTTGCGGATCGGATCTGATGAGTGATGTTATGGCTTATGTGAAAGAAAATGTTTTGCTGCTAACCGGACTCGTAAGTCCGCAGGTTATCAGAACAGCTGAAATGATGGACATCAAAGCGGTTGTGTTCGTCAGAGGCAAAAACCCGGGTCAGGCTGTACTGGACCTTGCAGCTGAAAAGGGCATGGTTGTAATGTCAACGCGGAATCCGATGTTTATTGCCTGCGGTAAGCTATATAGTGCAGGTCTGACAGGAAAGGGTGTTTGGGAGTGAGCAGCAGTCTGATGAAACTGCACTATGAAATACCGGCTTATGATCTTACATTTGCAGGAGAGGCATCCAGCAATGTAAAAAAAACATTGGTGCAGTTGGGAGTGGACCCTGTGCTTATTAAAAAGACCGCTATTTCCATGTATGAAGCAGAAATTAACGCTGTCATCCATGGTAAAGGCGGCACGGCTGATATTGAAATCGACAATGATAAGATCGTCATATGGATAAGGGATAAAGGCCCCGGCATACCTGACATTGGACTTGCTATGCAGGAAGGCTATTCTACAGCATCTGACGAGGTAAGAGAAATGGGCTTTGGAGCCGGAATGGGGCTGCCGAACATTAAGAGATATGCCGATAAGCTGGATATAGAAACTGAGGTAGGTAAAGGTACTACATTGACACTGACTGTGTACTTCAGCAGCACGAATTGATAGAGGTGAGACAATGGGGAACTATTTTCATTCAGTTACGTTGGACGAGGGAAAATGCAGAGGCTGCACAAACTGTATCAAACGTTGCCCTACAGAAGCGATACGAGTAAGACAGGGCAAGGCGCGCATCATCAAAGAAAGATGTATTGACTGCGGCGAGTGTATCAAAGTGTGCCCCTATCATGCGAAGAAAGCAATTACAGATGACATTTCGTGTATAACTCCCTACAAATATAAAATTGCAATTCCTGCTCCAACACTGTATAGCCAATTCAAACCGGAGTATTCGATAAACAGGCTGCTGAACGCTTTTAAACTGATCGGGTTTGACGATGTATATGAGGTAGCAAGAGCTGCTGAATTCGTTACCGATGCAACCCGGAAACTTCTTGCAGACGGAAGTGCAAAGAGACCGTTTATTTCCTCAGCCTGCCCTGCTGTTGTCAGACTGATACAAGTCCGTTTCCCGAACTTGATTGAAAATCTGGTGAAACTGGAATCCCCTATGGAAGTGGCTGCCACCATTGCGAAAAAGAAAGCGGCGGATGAAAAGGGCCTTGACCCTTCAGAGATTGGAGTCTTCTTTATTACACCCTGTGCAGCAAAAGTGACAAGCGTTAAGGCACCCTATGAAAAAGAGAAATCATCGGTAGATGGTGTTATTTCAATAAAGGATATTTTTCTCAAGCTCCTTGGCAAGATGGAAAAGGCTAAAGAAGAGGACCAGCTTGCCCAAGCGGGATTTGAGGGTATCCGGTGGGCGAATTCCGGCGGAGAAGGTCTGGCGCTTGGAACAGATAAATTTCTGGCGGTTGATGGTATTCATAACGTCATTACAATACTTGAAGCGATTGAGAATGATAAGGTGGAGGATGTCGATTTTATCGAGGCCCTGTCATGCACCGGAGGCTGTATGGGTGGGCCGTTGACGGTTGAAAACCTGTATGTAGCCAAAACCAGACTGAAGAAACATATTGATGATGCTAAGGTAACTGAAAAAGAACGTTCAGCTAAAGAGAAATACGAAAATGATATGATGTGGACATGCAATATTGTACACAAGCCAATCATGAAACTGGATGACAATCTGGAAAAAGCGATTAAGAAGCTGGAGGACCTTGAAAAGATTAATCATAATCTGCCGGGTCTGGACTGCGGTGCATGCGGCGCCCCCAGCTGCCGGTCACTGGCGGAGGACATTGTCAGAGGAATTGCCAATGAGCATGACTGTATTTTCAAGCTGCGTGAGAGAGTTCGTGATCTGGCCGTTCAAATGATGGAATTGGAAGATAGAGTTCCACCGGTGATGAATAACAGGGAGGACAAATAATATGAACGTATCGGAATTTGCCGAAAAGATTAAAGGTCACCTGATTACAGGGAATATAGGCACAAGTGTGCAGGTGAACGATGTATACTGTTGTGATTTGCTCAGCTGGGTCATGTCACATGCGGCGAAAGGCTCAGCCTGGATTACGGTACACTCCCATTTGAATATTGTTGCTGTTGCATCCCTTACAGAAATATCCTGCATTATCGTACCGGAAGGGATTGAGGTTGAAGATGCAACGGTGAAGAGGGCTGCACAGGAGGGAATTCCTGTCATCAGCACAGCGCTGAATGCGTACAGAATTTGCTGTATTGCCTGTGAATGCGGTCTTTAGTAAGGGTTAAGCGATGAAATATTTCATGGATCTTCACATACATTCTGCATTATCACCTTGTGCTGATAATGAAATGACTCCCAACAATATAGTGAATATGGCTCTTGTAAAGGGACTTGACATCATTGCGGTCACAGACCACAATTCCGGAGCCAATCTCGAAGCGGTAAGCAGGTGTGCCCGGAAAAGCGGATTGTTATTTATCCCGGGGATGGAGGTGGAGACTTCCGAAGAAGTCCATCTGATTTGCCTGCTGCCGGATTTGGACCGAGCCGCACAGCTCCACCGGTATATTAACATGGCACTCCCTGATTTGCAAAACCGGAAGGATATTTTTGGCGAACAAATGATTCTTGACGAAAATGATCATATAATAGACGAAGAAATGCGCATGCTGGTTACAGCAACAAGCTTGAGCGTATATGACGTATCTTCGCTTGTGAGACAGCTGAATGGCGCAGTGATACCGGCTCATGTGGACAGATCATCCTATAGTATGATTTCAAACCTTGGATGGATACCTGAGGATTTGGAAATCCGATATCTTGAGATTTCAAGGTGCTGCGACAAATATGCGTTTAAGGCTCAAAAACCGGAGCTTGACAGGTTCAGGTTGATCAGATCCTCAGATGCTCATTATCTTGGCGATATATTGGAGAGGGAAAGCTGGCTGGAGCTGGACGAATTGTCTCCGGAAGCGGTTATTGCGGCTTTAAGCCCGGCAAGATGAAGAAGCCAGACTATAGTGGGAATAAATAACTTCAAGTAGTTCATCCGGATTATGGATGGAACTCAATAGAAAATAGACGGGTACAAATGTCAGTATGTATATCACCGCTGAATAGTACATTGTATACAAGGCTAAAAGCGGCTCACCCCGGAAAATCCACACAAAATTCATAAAAATCACAATTATTTTTTATTATCAGTTGAATTGCAGTGTCAATTTTGTTATAATATTAGCTGCATTTGTTAAATACTTAACAACTGAAAAGAATATGAATAAATAAGGCTGGGGGGTCTTACAAAATGAGCAGTAACTGCTGCTGCAGCTGTGTTGATGAAAAAGAACAGAAACTGCAGGAAATTATTGAAAAGCACAAAGATTCAAAGGGAGCCCTGATACCGGTGCTGCATGAAGCACAGGATGTCTATGGGTATCTTCCGATGAGCGTTCAGAAGAAAATTTCTGAAGGCCTCAATGTTCCACTTTCTGAAATTTATGGAGTGGTAACATTTTATACTCAGTTTTCTTTAAAGCCAAAAGGGCAGTTCAAAGTAAATGTATGTATGGGGACAGCCTGCTATGTAAAGGGCTCCAATCTGATATTGGATAAACTGCAGGAAAAGCTGGGCATTCATGTAGGAGACTGCACGGAGGATGGTAAATTTTCACTGGATGCATGCCGCTGTATCGGTGCTTGTGGCCTTGCTCCTGTTATTATGATCAATGATGATGTATATGGAAGGCTCACAGCAGATGATGTTGAGAAAGTGCTTGAAAAATACGACCATGTATAGAATTTGCTAATTTCATTGTGATTGTTGGAGGAAACAGGCTTGAAGGATATATCGCTGCATGTGCTAGATATTATGCAAAATTCCATAGCAGCAAAAGGGAGCCTGATCCGGGTTAATGTGTTGGTAAAGTCTGAGAACAAAATGCTTGAGGTGGTTATTGAAGACAATGGCTGCGGTATGGAGGAAGATTTGCTTGCAAGGGTGACAGATCCCTTTTCCACTACGCGGACCACCAGGAAGGTCGGGCTGGGTATTCCGCTGTTTAAGGCTTCGGCCGAACAGTCCGGAGGAAGCTTCGATATTTCTTCCCAAAAGGGTTTTGGAACAACTGTGACAGCACGATACCAAATCGATCATATTGACAGGCCGCCCCTTGGGGATATGGCCGGTATTATAACAGATATGTCAGCAGCATATCCGAAAACCGAGATCCAACTGCTGATCGAAAGCGGAAACAGGCAATTTGTTTTTAATTCCCGTGAAGTAAGCGAAACACTTGGCGAAGTGCCGCTGACAGAATTTGCGGTGGTGCAATGGATGCGGGAATACATCGGAGAAGGCTTAATAGATATTTTTGGAGGTGTGTTAAGTGAAATCGATAGCGGAACTTGAAGCAATCAGAAAAAAAACATTGGATCAGATAAAAATGAGAACGAATAAAGATGGTATGCGTATCGTTGTTGGTATGGCAACCTGCGGTATTGCGGCCGGTGCAAGACCGGTTATGAACGCGTTTGTTGAAGAACTTGGCAAAAGAAGCATTGGTGATGTATCCGTATCCATGACCGGATGCATAGGTGTTTGCAGACTGGAGCCGATTGTTGAAGTATTCAACACAGACGGAACCAAGGTTACCTATGTGAAGATGACTGCCGACAAAGCGGTCCGTGTAGTCGCCGAGCACATTGTAAACGGAAGGGTATGCCAGGATCTTACCATAGGCGCCGCAGAGGCGGAAGGTTAAATTAAACCGTATCATAATAATCTAGCGAAATCGCAGGGAGGGAGCAAAATGGAATTTTTCAGAGCGCATGTGTTGGTTTGTGGTGGAACCGGATGCACCTCATCACAATCCCCCAAAATAAAACAAGAATTCGAAGCTCAACTAGCTAAAAATAAACTGGACAAGGAAGTTAAAATGGTAACGACAGGCTGCTTCGGGCTATGCGCCGAAGGACCGATCGTTGTAGTATATCCTGAAGGTGCCATGTATACCATGGTCAGAGTCGAGGACGTTCAGGAAATCGTTGAAGAACACCTGAAAAAGGGCAGAATTGTAAAAAGGCTGCTGGCAGGGGACAAGGAAGCTGAAGATACTTCAAAGTCTTTGGAGAATGTAGATTTTTTCAAAAAGCAGCTGCGAATTGCACTAAGAAATTGCGGTGTTATCAATCCTGAAAATATCGATGAGTATATAGCCTATGACGGATATAAAGCCCTTTCAAAAGTATTGACTGAAATGACGCCTGAACAGGTCATTGCAGAGGTTAAGAAGTCAGGCCTCAGAGGCAGAGGCGGTGCGGGCTTCCCGTCAGGCTTAAAGTGGGAGTTCACGGCCAGAGCAGCAGGTGATCAGAAGTTTGTATGCTGTAATGCCGATGAAGGTGACCCGGGAGCATTCATGGACAGAAGTATCCTTGAAGGCGATCCCCACAGCATACTTGAAGCAATGACAATCGCAGGCTACGCGATCGGATCGGACCAGGGATATATCTATATCAGAGCGGAATACCCGATTGCTGTAAAAAGACTGGAAATTGCAATAAAACAAGCCAGAGAATACGGTCTGCTTGGCAAAAATATTTTCGGCACGGATTTCAGCTTTGATATTGAATTAAGGCTGGGTGCCGGTGCTTTTGTCTGCGGTGAGGAAACAGCGCTGATTACTTCCATAGAAGGAAAAAGAGGCGAACCAAAACCAAAGCCGCCATTCCCTGCAATTAAAGGATTGTGGCAGAAGCCCACACTACTGAATAACGTTGAAACCTATGCTAATATACCAGTTATTTTCAACAATGGTGCTGAGTGGTTTACATCCATCGGTACTGAAAAAAGTAAAGGCACCAAGGTTTTTGCAGTCGGAGGAAAAATAAACAATACAGGCCTTGTGGAAATACCCATCGGTACAACGCTGAGAGAAATTATTTATGATATCGGCGGCGGCATACCAAACGGAAAGAAATTCAAGGCTGCCCAGACAGGCGGACCTTCCGGCGGATGTATCCCCGCAAGCCATATTGATACACCGATCGATTATGAAACATTGAAGGAGCTTGGCTCCATGATGGGCTCCGGCGGACTTATTGTAATGGATGAAGACAATTGCATGGTTGACATCGCAAAGTTCTTCCTTGAATTCACAGTAGATGAGTCCTGCGGAAAATGTCCGCCTTGTCGTATAGGGACAAAGAGAATGCTTGAAATACTTGAAAGAATTACAGGCGGCAAAGGCGAGATGGAGGATCTTGATAAGCTTGAGCTGCTGGCAAAGAATATTATTTCTTCTGCACTCTGCGGCCTCGGACAATCGGCTCCTCAGCCGGTATTAAGCACCCTCAGGTATTTCAGGGACGAGTATG
The DNA here is from genome assembly GCA_023435925.1 of Bacillota bacterium. GTDB lineage: Bacteria > Bacillota > Clostridia > Acetivibrionales > DTU013 > JAEZLF01. The sequence continues at coordinate 26,278 of JAEZLF010000170.1, read as the reverse complement.
TTGCACACGTGAAGGACAAGAAATGTCCTGCCGGTGTATGTAAGTCCATGATGCATTATGTCATAGCTGCGGATCACTGTAAAAAATGCGGTATATGCGCAAGAAATTGTCCAGTCAACTGCATAAGCGGTGATAAGAATACGCCATATGTGATTGATCCGGATAAGTGCATCAAGTGTGGTGCTTGTATGGAGAAATGCCCATTCAAAGCAATATTCAAGAATGTATAACGAAGGAAGGAGAGTGTAAAAAATGGAAATGGTTAATATTACGATAGATACGCGAAAAATTCAGGTTCCCAGTAATTATACCGTTTTGGAGGCTGCAAGGTATGCGAATATTGATATCCCGACACTTTGCTTCCTGAAGGATATAAATGAGATAGGTGCATGCAGGATGTGCGTTGTTGAAGTGAAAGGCGCAAGAAGTTTGCAGGCAGCGTGCGTATACCCTGTTTCTGAAGGACTGGAAATATTCACACAGACGCCTAAGGTGAGAGAATCCAGAAAGGTTACACTGGAGCTGCTGCTTTCCAATCATGACAAGAAATGCCTTACCTGCGTAAGAAGCAGAAACTGTGAGCTCCAAAAATTGTGCGAAGAGCTCAACATTAAAGATATCAGGTTTGAGGGTGAGATGATCAATCATCCGATCGACCAAATGTCTCCTTCCATCGTCAGGGATCCTAATAAGTGTGTTCTATGCAGACGTTGTGTCAATATGTGTAAAAACATACAGAAGGTCGCTGTTATCGATACCAATGAGAGAGGCTTCAAGACCATAGTCGGATCGGCCTTCAATGAGTCACTGGCAGATGTGCCCTGTATCAATTGCGGTCAGTGTATCACAGTGTGTCCTGTTGGCGCACTGAGAGAAAAGGATGATACGGACAAGGTTTGGGATGCCCTTGCCAATAAAGATCTCCATGTTGTTGTTCAGACAGCTCCCGCAATAAGGGTTGCTCTTGGTGAAGAATTCGGTATGCCTATTGGTTCCAGAGTGACCAGCAATATGATTGCATCCCTCAGACGTCTTGGATTTGCAAAGGTGTTTGACACGGATACTGCAGCTGACCTTACTATTATGGAAGAGGTTACAGAGCTTGTTAACAGAATTAAAAACGGCGGAAAGCTCCCGGTCATTACTTCCTGCAGCCCAGGATGGATCAAGTTCTGCGAACACAATTATCCTGAGTTCCTGGATAATCTTTCAAGCTGTAAATCACCGCATGAAATGTTTGGTGCGGTACTGAAATCCTATTACGCAGAAAAAATGGGTATAGATCCGGCAAAGATTTTTGTTGTATCCGTAATGCCGTGTACAGCAAAGAAATTTGAATCACAGCGTTCTGAACTGGCTGCAACCGGATATCCGGATGTAGATGTTGTTCTGACAACAAGAGAATTGGCCAGAATGATCCGGGAAGCCGGTATTGATTTCACAGAGCTGCCCGAAAGACATTTTGATGATCCGATGGGTGAAGCATCCGGAGCGGCTGTTATTTTCGGAGCAACCGGTGGTGTTATGGAAGCAGCATTAAGGTATCTGGTTGAGCTGCTGGAAGGGAAACCACTTGAAAAGGTTGAATTTGAAGCAGTCAGAGGCGTAGAAGGCGTTAAGGAAGCTACTCTCAATGTAGCGGGTATGGAAATAAAGGCAGCAGTTGCACATGGCACAGGAAACGCCAGAAAGCTTCTTGACAGAATGAAGAACGGCGAAGCTCAGTATCACTTTGTAGAAGTAATGGCATGCCCGGGCGGATGTGTAAACGGTGGAGGACAGCCGATACAGCCTTCACAGGTAAGAAGCTGGATCGATCTGAGGGCTGAACGCGCCAAAGCGATTTATGCTGAAGACGAAAGCTTGCCTGTGAGGAAGTCCCAGGACAACCAGAATGTGAAGAAGCTTTATGAGGAATACTTCGAGCATCCGGGAAGCCACAAGGCTCACGAATTGCTTCACACTCATTACATGCAGAGGGAAAACTATCCTGAGCGTGAATAAATACCGGCAAGAATGATTTTGGTATCTCGAAAGAAAAATATTAAGACTTATATGGGTCTGAACGGAAAAGGGCAGAGGAACTTCATCCAAAGCCCTTTTTCGTATAGGAAATTATGTTTTCAGTTTCCTATACGTGGGGATTGGAAAGGGGACTCCCCTTTCCCGGTTTAAGGGTAGCGAGACTCTGTAGAGCGAGCAGGCGATTTTGCTTCGCAAAACGCTTTGGTGCTCAGGAGCGTTAGCTCCGTCGAAGGGAACCATAGGGTTCCCTAGCGAAAACAGAAATGCGTTAGCATTTCTGTTACTTAATATTAACATTTTATATTTGAATACAAATGAAAACAGCTTTATAATATATAGGTGTACGTAAATAATATACGTAATGTTCAGGAGACAAGACAGATGAGCGTAAATAGGAAAATTCTTATATGGATTGGGGTCTTTGCTTTAATCGGGATCATACTCCTGATGGTTGCTTGTGAAACCGGGGTACTATTGACTAAGGAACTACCGCCGGCAGAGGAACTGCTGGAAACTGAAAGCACAGAAAAAGAACCGGTGGAACCGAAGCAGGAAACAACCCAGCCTGATGAGAAGGTAGAAGAGAAGCCGAAGACCCTTACTGTTGGAAAACCCTATTCAGGGAAGCTTGTGGAAGAAGGCTCCAGAAATATCCTTATCATCGGTGAGGACAAGCTGAATGACCTTTACGATACGATCGGGATTGTCAGTGTAGACAGCAAGAGCAAGAAAGTAAAGATCATCATGATACCACGCGACACTTATATTGAATACAATCAGGAGATCATGGCAAAACTGAAGGAAATAAAGCTGGCCAATTCTCCTGGAATATACAAAATAAACTACGCACATCATATTGGAAATAAAATGGAATACAAAGGAAAGTTTGATTCCGGTCCATCAAGCTTTTTGGCCGAAGTTATCAAAGAGAAATTTGGTGTAGAAATAGATGATTATGTGAAAATCAATATCAGGGGCTTTAAATCATTGATCAATCATCTCGGAGGCGTTGATGTATATGTTCCCTATGACATGAATTATGACGATCCACTGCAGGATCTCTCCATACATATTCCAAAGGGAATGCAGCATCTGGACGGGGAGGCTGCTGAAGGCTTTGTGAGATTCAGACAAGGCTACAAGGAAGATGGAACACTGTTTGAAGTTGGCGACACCGGTCGTAAAAAGAACCAGATTACTTTTTTAAAGGAGCTGATCAAGCAGAAGGGTACGATTAAGAATGTCGGTAAAATACCCGGAATGATCGAACTACTTGGCAAAAACGTTCAGCACAGCATCGGTGTTGGAGACATACTTCAGACATATATAGGAATGGCAACGAATATTATATCTGATAAATATGAAATAGATTCAGAAAACTTAAACAGTGAGAAAATGACAAGAATTAACGGATCCTCCTACCTGGTATTTGAATAAATCGATTAAAGACCGGAGGGATAATAATGGTTGACATACAAAGCATATCGAAAAGTTATAACAAGGGTTCCATAAAGGCAGTAGATAATCTGAGCCTGAAGGTCCGCAAGGGCGAAATATTTGGGTTCTTAGGGCCCAATGGCGCAGGCAAGACTACCACAATCAAGATGATCATCGGTCTTCTTAATCCGGACGAGGGCAGTGTCCTCATTGATGGCACTGACATTGGCAAAAACCCCATAGAAGCGAAGAAGAAAATCGGGTATGTGCCCGACAATCCGAATTTGTATGACAGACTCACAGGCACTGAATATCTCAACTTTATGGCAGATGTCTATCAGGTTCCCGCTGACTTGCGCAGACAAAGGATCGGGCATTATCTTGAAATGTTTGACCTCAAAGATGCTGCACCAGATCTGATCAAAAGTTATTCCCACGGAATGAAACAGAAAATTGCATTAACAGGTGCATTGATACATGAGCCGGCAGTCTGGATACTGGATGAACCGATGGTGGGTCTGGATCCGAAATCGGCGCACCTCCTGAAGGAACAGATGAGAGAGCATTGTGACAGAGGGAATACGGTATTTTTCTCCACACATATACTCGAGGTTGCTGAAAAGCTTTGCGATCGGATCGGCATCATACACAGGGGAAAATTGATTGCAAGCGGAGCAATGGATGAACTCAGGCAGGGTGATCATAAAGAGTCCCTCGAAAATATTTTTCTGGAGTTGACTGAAGAATGAAGCCATTTGCATCCTTTGTGAAAATGCAGTTGAATGTCAATTATGGTATTTCTGCATTGAAATACCGCTTTACGCGGGAAAAGAAAAAGCTTTGGGAACCTATTCTTATAGCTGTAGTGATTCCTCTCTCACTTTTGCCGCTATTAGTGATGTATACGCTGATGATGATAGGTGTATTTGCAGCCGGTGCAGCACTGGATCAGCCTGAAATCATTCTGACAGTATCCTTCCTTTTCGCTCAGCTGACCATACTGTTCTTTGGTATGTTTTATATAATGGGCACTTTTTATTTTTCACAGGATATCGAATCCCTCATACCTCTTCCACTCAAACCATATGAGGTAGTTGGCGGTAAGTTTGTGGTAATCATGATCAATGAATATATCACTGCGCTGCCAATACTACTGCCACCGTTGATTATATATGGAGTGGGTAGCGGTCAGGGTTTGGGATATTGGCTCAAAGGCTTGCTGCTCACCCTTGCGGCACCGGTAATACCTCTTGCTGCAGCTGCCCTTGTTATTATGATTCTAATGAGATTTGTGAATTTCAGAAGATATAAGGATCTGCTTGCAGTGATCGGAGGATTAGCTGCTATTGCACTTGGCATAGGTGTCAATATGTTTGCCCAGAATATGGCCGGGGTCGGTGATCCTGATTATATTAAAAATCTGATTGCAAGTAAGTCCGGCCTTATTGAGTTGATTGGAAGCCGGTTTCCGCCAAGCATATGGGCAACGAGGGGTTTGTCGGTTCATGGCATGATGGGATTAGGATATATAATGCTATTCCTTTTCGTGAGTGTTCTGCTGTTTTTATTGCTTCTATGGCTGTCGAACAGAGTGTTTTATAAAGCACTGCTTGCAGGACAGGAAGTTACAGGAAAGAAGAAAGCTATGTCCGGCGTGCAAATGGATAAGCAATATGGAAGAACTTCCGGTTCTATAACTGCAATGATGAAAAGGGAATGGAAGCTGTTGTTCAGAACGCCTGTATATGCTTTAAACGGCTTGATAGGGGCAATTATCGGGCCTCTCATTATGTTTGTTATGTTCTTTGCCAAAGGGAGCGATGAGGAAGCAGCGCAGCTATTCGATATAATAAATAAGCCTGAAATGATAGACTATGTGCTTCTTGGCGGGTTGGCCCTTATGCTGTTTACTGCGGGAATGAATATGGTTGCCTCGACTTCTCTCTCAAGGGAAGGGAAAAACTTCTGGATCACTAAAATGATACCGGTATCCGCACAGCAGCAGGTCACCGCAAAGCTGCTTCTGAGTTATTTCGTCTCAGCAGGTGGTATTATTGTAACTGCCATTCTTATGTGGGTCTTTGTAAAGGTCTCTCCGATATGGATACTATGCACCGGGTTAGTCGCTTTACTTGGAGCAGTTCCAATGGTCGCCCTGAGCTTGATGCTGGATGTTTTTCATCCCAAGCTTGTGTGGAACAGCGAGCAGGAGGCTATGAAACAGAATATGAACAGTGTTATGGGTATGCTGTTGTCGATGTTGGTACTGGCTATTTTGGGCGCTGTAACATTTGTTATGCTAATACTGAAGCTACCCATGTGGCTGGTTTTTTCGGCATTAGGTGTGGTGTCTGTCATACTTGGAGTGCTTTCCATTCTTGCATTATATGCTGTGGCTAAACGAAAATACAGAGAGCTTGAAGCATAGTGAGAACAAAAAGAATGAAGTGTTACAAAACACTAGGAGGTAAATGAAAATGGCAAAACAAATTTGGAAACCATCTACCTTACTTAATCCAGTACCTGTAGTGATGGTGACCTCTGCAGATGCAGAAGGCAAGGCAAATATTATAACACTTGCGTGGGCGGGAACCATCAATTCCGAACCGCCGATGCTTTCTATTTCTGTTCGCAGGGAACGGTACTCCTACGGATTAATCAAAGACAAGGGGCAGTTTGCCGTAAATCTGACAACCGCGAAGCTTGCTTTTGCAACAGATTTTTGCGGTGTCAAATCAGGAAGGGACATTGATAAATTTATTGCTGCCGGTTTAACTCCGGAAAAAGCCTCAGTGATTGATGTTCCCATCATAAAAGAGAGTCCGGTTTCATTGGAATGTGTTGTGAAAAACACGATTGAACTGGGCAGCCATGATATGTTTATTGCTGAGATTGTTGCCATCAATGTAGAAGATGGATTTCTGGATGAAAAGGGGAAGCTGATGCTGGACAAAGCAGGCCTCATTTGCTACTCCCACGGCAAGTACTGGACCCTTGGCAAAGAACTTGGCTTCTTCGGATATTCCGTGGCAAAAAAGAAAAACATCAAAAGGTAAAATGAAAAGACATTCTCTCTCTGGTACACAAGTCTCAAGGATTTGCGCACCAGAGCGAAGAATGTCTCTGTAATCTGTTTCGTTCGACTATAGTAGTGGTTGGTTAAAGTTACCTGAACGAATCGTGTTACTTGGTTGCAAGCACTTTTTTAAGCTTTGTAAACCTGGGCAGACCCTTTTCAAGCGGCGGTTTTGATTCGCCCTGAATGAGAGGCAGAGCATATTGGATGAACTCTTCCTTCAAGCCGTTGCCTGCTTCGTTGATCCATTCCCTTGGAATTTTCTTTTCGGTATTAGCAACATCCGTAAGGTTGATCAGCTTAATATTGCATTTGTATTCGGGGCCTTCAGCTCTTTCAAAGCCTACCATGTAATCCGTCTTTCCTTCAACAGCATAACGGACTGCCATCTGACCCGCCAAATACGCTTCGTTTACATCTGTAAGGGAGCCTAAATGGGAAGCACACCTTTGCAACAGGCTGAATTCAATACCTCTTACCTTTGCACCGGTTTTTTCCTTGAGGATGTTGGCAAGAGTAGATGCCAGACCGCCTAATTGAGCATGACCGAAAGCATCCTTGCTCTGAGCCAGGTCGGAGCCGTACTCGGAAATGTATTTACCATCCTTGTCCCTGATACCCTCAGAAACGGCAATAATGACATTATTCTGTTTCTTGTAGATCTCAATTGTTTCTGCAATAAACTTATCCACATCAAATGGAATTTCTGGCAGGTAAATTAAATCCGGTCCGTGTCCCATATAGGAAGCGAGAGCAGCGGAGGCAGTAAGCCAGCCTGCATTTCTGCCCATGATCTCGAGAACGGTAATCATGCCTTTGTCATATACTCTTGCATCGTGGTAAACTTCCATTGTCGAAGTGGCAATGTATTTTGCTGCACTTCCGTAACCCGGGCAGTGATCAGTACCCCAGAGATCATTGTCAATTGTCTTTGGAACGCCCATGACTCTGCATTCGTAGCCTGACTGCTGCATGTATTTACTGATTTTGTTGCAGGTATCCATGGAGTCATTGCCGCCATTGTAAAAGAAATACCGGATATCATATTTCTTGAATACTTCCAGCAGTCTCTTATAATCGGTGTCATCGTCTTGCGCACTCTTCAGCTTGTAACGGACGGAGCCGAGAGCTGAGGAAGGAGTAGTCTTCATTAGATCTAGCTCGTAGGAATCTTCCTTACTCATATCATAGAATTTTTCGTCAAGTATTCCTTTAATACCATGCGCTGCGCCATAAACTGCTGTGATGGCACCTTGCTTCAGCGCCTCTTGAAATACACCTGCGGCACTGGCGTTAATAACTGATGTCGGTCCGCCGGACTGTCCGAAAATTGCTGCACCTTTTAATTCTCCCATTCTTTTACCTCCTGATTATGTTTGTGCGATGTAACATTATATTGTGCTATTCAAAATGATAATATCGCAAAATGTACCTTATATGTCAAAATAAAATATAACACAAGCCCTGCCAAAAATCAATGCACATCGATATTTTTTTAACACATAAGTGATCATGATGTTAGCGTAAAGTAAGTGACTGCAGGGATTTAATCTCCAATGGTTTGCGATGAATATAATATGTGGCGAAATATCACTTGATTTTAAGTTCAAATCTGGTAAAATTAATATGATAATTTTGTAACAATACATAATCTATCAATGTTTTGCAATATTAAATAATATAAAATAAAGGAGTTGTTTTTATGGCATTGGTTACTTCTGCTGAAATGTTTAAAAAAGCTTACGAAGGCGGTTATGCTATCGGCGCTTTCAATGTAAACAACATGGAAATCGTGCAAGGTATTACAGAGGCTGCAAAGGAAGTGAATGCACCGCTGATTCTGCAGGTATCATCCGGCGCAAGGAAATACGCCAATCACACATACCTGATGAAGCTGGTTGAAGCAGCTGTTATTGAAACAGGTCTGCCAATCTGTCTCCACCTTGATCACGGGGATACGTTTGAACTTTGCAAATCCTGCATAGACGGCGGATTTACATCTGTTATGATCGATGGTTCCCATCATTCCTTTGAGGACAACATCAAATTGACAAAACAGGTCGTTGAATATGCTCACGCTCATGGCGTTGTAGTTGAAGGTGAGCTTGGCAGACTGGCAGGCGTAGAGGACGATGTCAAAGTATCAGAAGAAGATTCATCCTATACAAGACCTGAAGAAGTAGAAGAATTTGTCAGCAAGACTGGTGTTGATTCACTGGCAATCGCAATCGGAACAAGTCATGGTGCATTTAAATTCAAAGGTGAACCGAAGTTGAGATTCGATATTCTGGATGAAGTTTCCAAGAGACTTCCCGGATTCCCAATTGTTCTTCATGGTGCATCCTCCGTTATTCCTGAGCTCGTTGATAAAATCAACAAATACGGCGGAAATATGCCGGGAGCCAGAGGTGTGCCTGAAGAAATGCTGAGACAGGCTGCAAGATCAGCTGTATGTAAGATCAATATCGACTCCGACCTCAGACTTGCCATGACGGCTACTGTAAGAGAGTATTTTGCAGAGCATCCGGATCATTTCGACCCGAGACAGTATCTCAAGCCTGCAAGAGAGGCCATAAAGGATCTTGTGAAGAACAAGCTGATAAACGTACTGGGATGCGACGGCAAGGCGTAAAACAGAAAGACCGGGCAGCAAAGAGATTTCAAAACAGCTACAAAGAAGCTGCATAGTAGTAATAAAGTTGCTGCAAAATGACTGCAAAGGGAATACAAAGAGACAAAAAATAAGGCTTCTGCTTAAATGCAGAGGCCTTAAATTTTTCTGTGCATATTTGTGCATCCGATGATACCGGCGTTGAATGTTTAATTTACTTCTACTTCTACTTTTATTTCATCCCAAACAATTCTTCTTTTTTATCCAGATAATACAGATAATTTTCAGTGCTGACATCAGGTGGGCAACGGTGGTCGCAGAATGGTATATAGCCTCCGCGCTGAACGAGTGGTACAAGACTTTGCAGATAAGCGTCGATGGCCTTCTTTCCCGCTTTAAGCTGAATTTTATCAACGCCGCCCATGATCCGGAGCTGACCGCTATACTTATTGAGCAATTCTCCGGGATGTGCACAGCCATTGACCTCAAAAGGAAACAGGCTGTTTATCCCGCCTTCGAGAAAATATGGGAGAATCGGACGGACATCACCGTCACAGTCTGTATACCAAATGTCGATGCCATGAGCAGCAAGCTTTTTGCTGATTCTCTTATATCGGGGCATGACGATTTCTTTGAAAAAGCTGACTGAGACGATAGGCCCATTTTTAAAACAGATATCCTCCCAGCCGGAAGCATAGTCAAAAGTAAAATGAGGCAGTACCTGGTCGAGAAACTCTTCTACGAGTATACAGCAGGTCTCAACCATATCTTCAACCATTTCAGGGTAATCATAGCAAGCGTATGCCAAGCCTTCAAAGGTGAGCATATCACGGACTTTGCCTATCATGGATCCGCAGTCCACTCCCAGCGGATAATCACGGTTGTCCGGATGAAGTACCTTGAGTGCAGCAATATCAACTTTTCTCCGTGGTTCACCGGATATGAACCTCTCCTCCTTACATTTTTCCCAATCTTCAGGGGTAACAATCGTTGCTTTCATAAAGTGGGGAATGGTATCATGCTTGTCCTTAGGTACCTCGGCCAGCAGACCGTCACCATTGATCAGGATTCTCGTAGTTGCTGTTTCATCGACGATTGTTTCTGTGAAAGGTGGGCACATCCAGGTGTTTCCACGGATACATTCGATCCTGTCAAAGTTGAAAAACACATTTGCTTCTTCTTCCGTGGTGATACCATTTTCCGTGAAGATGTCCCATTCCCTATAGTTTTCCTCCCAATAGCCAAACTCCATGTTAAAGCTACGGTCGACTGGCTTATAATGCATTTGATTAATAAATCTTTCCCGGTCTGTCATCGTACCCTTCCACTTTTCTCTACAAGGTTTAATGGCCATGATTTTGCCCTCCTGTTTTCAATTTTGTAACGAGGCGATAGATGTCCCCCACTTCTATATATGGCGGGTACCGATTTGGTTTTCAGTAGCGAGCACATATCTCCCGCCCCGGATGTATGGGCGAGCAGCAAAAGTAGTTTGCGATCAGCCTCGTTGAAACGCAGCAGCTGTAAGAAAATTTTTCTACAATCGAAAAATTTTCTTTGAATTGATGCGTTATAAAAAGATTGCAGTTCAGATAACATCATTATATTATTATAAATGAGGACTTCCAAGAGGACTGATTGCTGAATAATATAAAAATATTGCTATCGGAGGGTGGAATGAAAAAATATTGGCTGGATGCAAAGGTAATGAATACGGACACCGTATCACACCACTATACTCCCAGTCTGGCAGCAAAATCTACATTCTTTTATGTTCAGGATATCGGCCACTACCGGTGTGGCACTGGATATTATACAAAAAGAGAGGGGTACAGGAGCTTCCTTCTCATCTATACCGTTTCCGGAAACGGAGCTGCCAAATACCGGAACAGGGAATATGAGTTGAATGCCGGAAGTATTCTACTGATGGATTGTTATGATTACCAGGAATACTTTACGGTCAAAGATAGCTTGTGGGATATCAAATGGATGCATTTTTATGGCAGTACCAGCCATGAGTATTTTAATCTTATTTATGAGAAGCATGGGTCAGTTATAGAGCCTCCAAACAGTGACAAGATACATGAGGTTTTGGATGAAATATTAAATATGGCTGCTAACTCGGATTTTTTGCCGGAGGCCAGAGTATCTATGCTGATTACGCAGATACTCACGGATCTTCTGACGGATGGCGGCTATTCCGGCGACGGTTATCATGCAAGGGTGATCAATGAACATGTGAAGCTTGGAATGGAATTCGTTGATAAATATTACAACAGCAATATTTCTCTTTCAGATATGGCATCATACTCCTGCTGCAGTGAATATCATTTTTCCAGGCTATTTAAGAAAATAACAGGTTACAGCCCTTATGAGTTTATTGTGAAGTATAGAATTAATGAGGCGAAGAATCTTCTTAAGAATACGGATATTTCGGTGGAAGAAATCAGCGACAGCGTCGGCTTCGGGAGCTGCAGCAATCTGATCAGAACCTTTAAAGAGATTGAAGGCATGACTCCGCTAAAATATCGCAGATACTGGCGATAGCACAGATGCCGGCGATAGGGTTATAACAGTGATAGGACAGATACCGGAAATGGCACAGATACAGCAGATAGCGGATCTGTGTATAAAGAAAGCCAATATGTTAATACTTATATGCGAGGTGTTGGCCTGTTGGATATTAAAATTGGTATTCCGAGAAGCTTGTTTTATTACAAATTCATACCCTTATGGAAGGCTTTTTTTAACGAACTGGGAGCAGAGGTCATTATTTCTGATCACACAAATAAGCGCATTCTGGATGATGGAATAAAGGCATGTGTTGATGAAGCCTGCTTACCTGTTAAAATTTTTCATGGGCATATGATGAATTTAAAGGATCGTGTAGATTATATCTTTGTCCCCAGATTTACAAGCATATCAAAAAGAGAATACATCTGTCCGGAATTCGGCGGATTACCGGATATGGTCAGACACAGCCTGAACAATTTACCTACTCTGATTACTACAGAAATTAATATGCGAAAATCAGATAAAGGTGCCATAAAGGCGGCAATTGAAACAGCTGCTGTGCTTGGCGCAGACAAGTATGCGGCAAAGGCTGCACTGAGGTCCGCAGTGACCGCATACAGAGATTTTTGGAATCAAGCGCGTTGCGGTATACTGCCTTTTAGTGGGGGCAGTGCTTGCCGGAGCGGCAAAAGTGGAGAACCGTCCCCTCAGTTTGGAACGACGGCAAGAATGCGTGTTGCTGTAATCGGACATCCCTATAATATTTATGATCCTTATATAAGTATGAATATGCTGGGAAAGCTCGATAAATACGATGTTGATGTAACGACTATTGAGATGGTCGGGGATAATGACATCCGTATACAAGCATCCAAGCTGACAAAGCCAATGTTCTGGAATTTCGGCCGGAATGCTTATGGTGCGGCTGTTCATCTGGCGGCTTCGGGAGCTATTGACGGAATGATTTGTGTAACAAGCTTTGGGTGCGGCATTGATTCCTTTGTTTATGAATTTATTGAGCGCAAGGTCCGACGAGAATACAGAATACCTCTCATCACAATAACAATTGACGAGCATTCGGGAGAAGCCGGGTTTAATACCAGGCTCGAAGCATTTATTGATATGCTGCATTGGAGAAGAATAAATGAAAATAACATTTCCGCATCTGGGTAATACATATATCTGCATCAGGTCTATGCTTGACGATCTTGGTATTGAATGCGTGATTCCACCCTTTAACAATAAAAAGGCGCTTGAACTGGGTACAAAATATGTCCCTGAGATGTCTTGTCTGCCGCTGAAAATCAATATAGGTAATTATATACAGGCTTATGAAATGGGGGCCGATACCATATTGATGGCAGGCGGATGCGGTCCATGCAGATTTGGGTATTACTGCGAAATGCACAGAGAAATACTGAAGGATGCAGGGTACGATATGGAAATCATTACGCTGGAGCTTGCTAACGGGAATTGGAAGTCCCTTGTTCAAAAGGTGTATCGATTGGCGGGTACAGCGGGATTTGCCAAAGTCCCTGCAATTATCAGGCAAACTGTAAGGATAGCAAAACGCGTGGACGAGCTGGAGGCGCTTGCTTTCAAAATGAGGCCAAGAGAACTTGAAAAAGGCTCGGTTGACGAAATTTACAAAAGCTTCAGAACAAAGGCAATGAATACATCAGGATCAAAAGAAATGATGAGCCTTTTGAAAAAAACGGAGGATGCTCTGAGTAAAGTTAAGTCGGATCCTGAAGCCAGACCCATAAAAGTTGGAATTGTCGGAGAGATCTACACAGGTATTGAGCATTTTGCCAGCTTCAATATTCAGGAAAAGTTGGGCACGATGGGCGTCGAGGTCGACAGAAAGGTAACAGTAAGTAATTGGATTATTGAACATATCCTGAAAAAGGGCTTTCATATGCCAAGGGACAAAAGATATGCTGAAGCTGCGAAACCATGGCTGGGAGCAATGATTGGCGGACATGCACAGGAGACTGTCGGAAACACTGTTTTATATTCGGAAAACGGTTATGATGGAGTCATTCAGATATTCCCTTTTTCATGTATGCCTGAAATTGTTGCCGAAAGTATTCTACCATTCATAGAGTCGGAATTAGGCATACCTGTACTAACATTAATCATTGATGAAATGACAGGGGAGGCGGGCTATATGACGCGAGTGGAAGCATTTGTGGATATGCTTCAAAAGAGGAGGAAAAGTGAGAGTTATGAGGGCACTTGGTCATTATCTTGGAATTGATGTGGGATCTGTCAGTACGAATCTGGTTCTGACGGATCTTGAGGGGAATATTGTAAGAAGCTTATATATACGTACAGGCGGGCAGCCGATCCAATCCCTCCTGGAAGGACTAAGGGAAATCACAGGCGGTCAGGGCGGCAAGGACATCATCATAGAAGGAGCAGGTGCGACAGGAAGCGGCCGGGAACTGGCAGGAGTCATTGCCGGTGCGGACATTGTAAAAAATGAAATCACAACACATGCTGTGGCTGCTCAAAAAGTGGTACAAGGAGTGAAAACTGTCCTGGAGATCGGAGGACAGGATTCAAAAATCATTATTTTGAAAAATGGAGTCGTCTATGACTTCGCTATGAATACGGTGTGCGCTGCCGGCACAGGCTCATTTCTGGACAGGCAGGCTGCCAGGCTCGGGGTTCCCATCGAAGAATTCGGAGACCTTGCATTGCGTTCGACTTCGCCGGTCAGAATTGCCGGAAGATGTGCTGTTTTCGCAGAGTCCGATATGATACACAAGCAGCAGTCCGGCCACAGCAAGGAGGACATTGTGAATGGCCTATGTGAAGCACTTGTGAGAAATTATCTGAATAATTTGTCCAAGGGGAAACAGATTCTGGAGCCGGTTGTTTTTCAGGGGGGAGTAGCTGCAAACAGAGGCATTGCTGCGGCATTTGAGAGAGCCTTGGGAATGAAGGTGATTATCCCGAGGGAACATGCGGTAATGGGTGCGTATGGCGCGGCACTCTTTGTCAGGCAAAGAAGAATGTCTGAAAGTAGCTTTAAAACAAAATTTACAGGTTTTGAGGCAATAAAGAGGACGTATAGTACGAAAAGCTTTGAATGCACCGGCTGTGCAAACTCATGTGAAATCGTTGAGTTGATCTCTGACCGGCTGGTTGAGGCAAGATGGGGTGACCGGTGCGGAAAATGGTCGGTTGCTTCCTGTATGGCTGAGTGAAGCTGATGCAGCCTTCGTTAGCATATGCCGGTGTCATTCCGGCATATGCGTTAATTTATTCTAAAGGGAACTTTTGTCACATAGAACCGTCTAATTCTGTGTAAGTGGAACAGGAAATACCTGACAACAATAATTTTAGGGGAATAATCCTGAAGATAACAAACACAATGAGGAGGGATTTTTATGACAAGGGTACTATCATTGAACAACAGAGTAAAACTAGCGGCATTATTAATTGCAGCAGCATCACTGGCAGTTATGGCCTTTGGATTATACGGAAATGCTCCGGCAAAGGCAGCGGAAAATCAATCGGACAAAAAGACAATCAGTGTTTCGGGGCAGGCCAGGGTAACCGCTACACCTGACATCGCCTATATCACTCTCGGAGTCATATCAGAGGACAAGGATGCAAAGGCAGCACAAAAAGCAAATGCAGCGGCAATGGATAAAGTGATTGCTGCCATTAAGGCTTCCGGTGTGAAAAACGATGAGATCAAGACTGTGAACTATACGATTTACCCGAAATACGACTATAGTCAGACAACAGGCGTAAGCTCTATTGTTGGATACAGTGTCAACAACTCGGTACGTGTTACGGTCAGAGATATGACAACGACAGGCAATATCATTGATGCGGCGGCAGACAGTGGTGTGAATGTGAGCAGCAGTATAAACTTTGACCTCAGCAACTATGAAAAATACTACAACGACGCTCTCAAAAATGCAGTGCTGGCAGCAAAGAAAAAGGCCGATACGGTTGCATCTGCTCTTGGTGTTTCAATCAAGGGGGCAGTTTCTGTCAATGAAGGCGGCGGATACAGTCCTTTGAGTAATTATGCTACATACGATATGAAGGCAGAGAACGCAGGAATCAGCACGCCTATACAGGCAGGTTCTGTAGAAATCGCCGCAAATGTTAGCATCGTTTACGAATACTGAGGAGAATGAAGGATGTGACGGATAATTAAATTCAGCGGAGATTTGTCATATTGATAAAATTTTGGAAATAAGATATACTATCACCAATCGAATATTTAAATGTTTTACGCTTAATCATTATGAGCGGGGGAACCAGTTATTTGGGGTGAGTCCGGCCGGTTTATTATATCGGCTGGTAGGGTCAAGCTCTTTCCGATCCGAATCCGTCAGCTAACCTCGTAAGCGTTGGAGGAGAAGTGAATGTGAATATGTTCTCAGCCGCATAGCGGTTCAGAAGCTGCAGATTTCTTCTCTGCAGCATTTTTGTCATTTTAGCTATTCTGCAAAAGCACGTTATAGCAGAATTGGACATTTAATTTCTTATCAGTCTGTTGTCGGCATTTTCAAATGGACAGCGGTTTATTTATATAAAACTACGGGGAAATGGAGGTATGTTAATGATACGCGTATGTTTGATTGGATTGGGGAAAACAGGGAGCGAGGTTGCCAAAGTATTACTGGAGCAGGAAGATATTAAGCTGGTAGCTGCGGTATGCCGCCCGGGCAGCCCTAAGGAGGGTAAAGACCTGGGTGAGGTGATTGGTTCCAGAGATACAGGCATTATCGTATGCGGTGCAGAAAAGCTTGAAGAAATGGTGTTCAAGGCTAAACCGGATGTAGTGGTTGATTTTTCAAAACCTGAGGCTACAATAAGAAATTCGGTTATATTATCACGATTAAGAGTGAATATGGTCATAGCAACGACAGGATTTACGAAGTTTTCACTGAAAAGACTTTTCCTTCTGACAAGAAAATATCACAACGGGATTGTATACGCCCCGAATATAACACTTGGTGTTAATGTAATGATGATGCTGACTAATATTGCTTCGAGCATTCTAAATAATTATGATTTTCAGGTAAGTGAGGAACACCACAATAGAAAGAAGGATATTCCATCGGGAACCGCATTGAAAATTGCCGGTGAGATTGAAAAAGCTCTGACAGCATCCGGTAAGGCCGTGAAATCAGGTTCTGTTCCCATTAATGCAGTTCGTGCAGGCGGTATAGTCGGCAAGCATGAAGTTGTTGTGGCAGGGGATGAGGATATGCTGGAAATATCACATCAATCTTTTTCAAGAAAAGCGTTTGCGTCCGGAGCAATAAGAGCTTTGAGATTTGTTTATAAGAAGACGGGATATTTTGAAATGTCCGATGTTCTGAACCTGAATGCAGTTCTGATGAACTATATCGAACGCGACAAAAGCCGTCAGGCGAAACGGGGAGTTCGTGTAAAAAATATGGAGAGGAATACTCCTGAAACCATATCAAACTAAAAAAAATTGACCAGTCATGTTTAAGCAATATTTGCTTGGCGTGACTGGTCTTTTTTTTATCATTTTGCTGACCCCAGCAAGACGATAAGAGAATTTTGCATGCGGCGCATGCAGTTTTGCCTCACTTCTGAGGTTGGTCGGAAGGAACAACAGCTAGCGTGTAACCAAGAGGCTGCAGTATTTTAAATAAGGTATCTATCTGCGGTGTCGCTTTCATGCTTTCTAGCCTGGCAATGGCAGGCTGCTTTAAGCCCGCAAGGTCAGCAAGCTCCTTTTGTGACAATCCTTTTGATTCTCTGGCTTCAATCAGCTTTCCAATCAGTGCTACCTCAAAATCAATCTTAGCTTTCTGTGTTGGGTCAATGAATTTGGGGTCATTCCAAAGCTTATTAAAATTAGTTCCCATATCTATTTGCTCCTTTCAAGGTGTTCAGCTAAATTTCTTTTGGCCTGTTCAATCTCTCTGCGCGGTGCCTTTTTTGTCTTCTTCAGAAAATGATGAAGCAATACAAAAGTGTTATCTCTGAAGTAGAAAAAGAATATCCTATCATCCAGCGGGCGCAGTTCCCAGATATCATCTTCGATATGCTTTACATAAGGTTCACCCGCTCTTGTTCCGTATTTCTGCAGCACTCTAATGTAAGTCAAAATCTTTTCGCTACGGATGCGTTCGCTTTTGCTCGTTTGTCCTTTTGCCTGCAATTCCACAATGAAGTCCTTAATAGGTTCGTTGCCGCTCCAGTCTTCATAAAATTCAACTTCGAACATTCTTTAGTGTTCCCCTCTACAATAATATTATAATAACATATTCGTTATTAAGTTGCAATAACAAATTAGTTATAACTGCCTCAGATTCAAGCATAAACGGATCACAGATAGATATTTCATCTTTTATCTTTTTGATCTTCTCATCTAAGCGTTCCTTAACCTTCGGGTACTCTCTGAAGCTTTTGTTAATTAATTTTATTGTAACAAAATTTCCTTTATTCGCAATTCGTATTCTATCCTGCAACCTCTTTCTCCAGTTACTTTGCTTCGGCTATCAAGGTATCATTAATCTCGACATCCTTCTCCATAACCATCGGCAACCCGAACATATCGTTTTGCAGTTGCTTTTGATTATCAAGGGCCCAGGAGTTTTACATTATAGATCAGCGAGGTCAGTTAAGCGGTAAGGACATATAGAGCAAAAGTCAATGCAACGATAGTCTCCCTTGCCTTTGATGCATGTTATCTTAAATTTTCCTTGCCCATATGATAGCGCGATTTCCGATTATGGCTTCATTGACAGGCTGGTACTCATAACCGCCATATTCCAGTTCAATCATAAAACCGACTTCGGACAGCCATGTATGAACCTGTAAAAGTGTGGGGAAATGCTTAACAGACTGCGTTTCAAAGATCTCTGCCTTTCCACATACGGGCGTTATTTCATTCCGTCTGCTACTTCTGTCTATCCGTGTATCGGCTGAGTAATCCCCGCTTACGACAATATATTTGCCGTAAGTACCCCTGTCGTCTGTGCCTTCAAAACATACCCATTCATGCTTATGATCCGAGCTCTTAGTAGGTCGGTTATAGCAATCAAAGTCTAAATAGAGATGACCGCCAGTTTTGAGTGCTTCTGATGCTTTCCTGATAAACAAAGCCTGTGCTTGGCTGTAATCCATATCCGAGACGATGTTCAGCAGAATATTTCCAGCAAGGACGACAACGTCAAAATCATTGTCCCAATCTTCCGTTATCGCATCGGCGTAGTGGCAGCTTGCACTGCTAAAAGGCTTGATTTTCATCTTGCATCTTTCAAGCATCGCTTTGTCTGCATCAAAGCCTGTAACAATATGCCCGGCTTTGGCAAGCGGAACCAGAATCCGTCCGCTGCCACAGGCGACCTCAAGTATTCGCTTGGGTGCGCATTCGACAGTGCTGAGTATGTGCTCGACTTCATCAGCTTGAATTACCTGCTGCTCGTAAATGTAGGCGTACCAATGGTTTTTACACTCAGTCAGCCAGTCTGACTTTGTCAATTCATAATCGACAGAGGATTGTAGTCGGTCGAGTTGGTCACGCCACGAGTCGCGGTTGACACGAAGCTTCTTGAATCCGAGCTTTTCATAAACATGCTGGGCGCGAGTGTTGTTCATGTTCGTGTCAAGGATTATTTTCTCGTATCCCTGGTCGCACAGCAGCACACTGATAAGCATGCTCAAAAACTTTGTACCATAACCATTTTCTCGTTCAGAGCTCTCGCAAATTTTGATGCCTATCTCCGCAGTAAGATTACCCTTGTTACGGTAGCTCATTTCGCCAATCGGATGCCCATTTGCCTCTATTATCAGTCGGCGACAGGTATCATCGGTGTCCTTTGATAGCTCAGAAGCAATTTGCTCGTCGGTAATGCTAAGCCCGTTCGGGAAGCCAGCATGAGCCATTACAGCTCCGTCACGCCACCACTTCCCGAGAATCGGCGCATCCTCTTTTGCCGCATTGCGAATGAGTAGATTGTCATGTTGAATTAGCATTTAGTTTCCTCCATGTCGCAGGAGGGCTAAAATATAGTCACCCTCCAGTTTTTGTTACTCTGTGAAAACGCTTCGAAACTTGCCAACATGTGTTCAGGATGCTTCGAAGTAAACTCGTTGAAGTGATCCAAAAGGAGTTTATGGTTCTATCAGCGTCACCGCTTTTTCGTCGATTCTGCGGACAACCCCATAGGTATATGCATCAAAATATTTGAGCCAGAAACCATAAGCAGTCGGGTTGAGACTCTCAAAATCCACGCCGAGTCTTGTATATCCGCTCGTTTTCAGTTTCTGTATCAGCATACTCAGTAACTTTTGATTTATACCTTTACCCCGGTGTTTCGGTAAGCAATATGCTCCTTTGACATGCAGGTACCCCGGTGTGTTGCATATAAAGTTTTCACCGTCAAGCTCGGCCCTGATAAAAGCTACGATCCTTCTTTCATGGCTTGCGACAATATAAACGGATTGGAAATACTCATAGTTCTTCAAAAACACTGCTTCGTTGTTCTTCTCCCTGTACATAAAGAATGGACTGTCGATATAGCCATCATCAAGCATGTTTTCCAATGGCAGGACCTTCAGAACAGCCTCTGAAGCAAGTTCGGAAAAGGAATATCCTTCACAAGACGGCGCAACAATCTCATCCATTTCGCGTATCGCATCAACGCAGCGCAGGCCGAAACCGTATCGGAAGAATTGCCCCTGTACTTCTTTGTCGTGAGCGTACAGGCATACGGCATGGCTGGACGCTCCCACACGCACCCACTTTTCAGCCGCAGCTTGATACAAGCGGGCATAAATCTTTGCTCTGCTTTCGCCGATTGCGCCGTTTGCACCCATTGGGGAAAACACACCTGTTGCATCGGTTGAGTGGAAAGCATTTTTGAATGGTGATACGCTGCACAGGTACCCGATCATTGTATTGCCATCAAACGCCGCAACACCAAGACCATTTTCCGCATATGAATTCAAATCCGGCAGTCTGTCAACAGGAGGCAGGGCGGGGACAAAACCGCGTCCCTCCTCATAGTTTTGCCTTTCAAGCTTCGTTGCCGCTTCAATGTGATCAGTGGTAAAATCAACTATTTGCATTCGATATGATCTCCTTCGGCCCAAATCCAGCCATGTTCTTCATAATGGCTGTGTAATTTCTTTTGAATTACTGATTTCATAGATTTTTTGAAGCGCGTTCAAGCCCCAATTATTTTCACCGGCTGCTTCCGAAAACATATAATCTTGCACCATTCGGTATCCGAACTTGATAAGGATCATTTCTAAAGTGTACATTTCATCAACCGCAGGAACATCCATATATTCTGAAAGACCCTTCAAGTAAGCAGGAACAAGTCGGCGATAGTTTTCTTCAAATCGCTCAGCATCCATGCCATCTACAATCAAGCTCGCAATATCCTCGCCGAGAAATCCCCAACCGGCCGTATCCCAATCGATCAGCCTTATTACACCGTCAGTAAAGAATATATTTTCATTCCAAAAATCCCGATGGCACATCACGATGGGGAGTTTTTCCAGCTTATCGAATAATTCAACCTTGCGGTCGTCAATGTCCATGATCATTTGCTTTAGGTTTTCGGGTATGTCGCAGGCCCTTGAACGAAGGCAGCCATATTCAAATGATTTACCGTCTACTAACTGAATGTCACCGTTTTTTAGTTTTTCTTTCAAGAAACCTGGTATGCGGCACGGCTCTGATATGAGAAAATCGTATGTGAACGACTGTGTGTGCCATTGACGAAACTCTCTGGCAAAAAATCCTGAATCACCGAGACATGAGATATTCCTCAATTCATCATGTTGTTTGGCAATTCTGCCTTGAAAACGTCCCAACTCCAATGCCGCTTGTTCAAGCATTTCGATAGTAAGGTTGCTGCCCGATACTCCGTCTATATACTCGATCCACAGTTCTATCTCTCCATCCCGAAACTCTGAATGATAACATTCCGGCCAGCGAAGGGCGGGCGTGAACGTCGCACCAAGGTTGCTTTGATATAAATCAAACTCTCTGCGCCATGAGTCAGGGTCGCCGGGGCGTTCCCACTTTTTCTGTTTCTTCCAAACAACTTTATATGGCAGTTTGCCACCGTCTATGGTTTCGGCCATACCTGTAACTAACTGCACATCGCCTAATGTCCCGCCTTGCAATTGTGTGGTTTGACAATCCACGAGGTTTATGGTCTTGCTGAACATTTTACTTATAACATCTAGCCTCATTTCTTAAATCCTCCATTTTTCTTATTTTGTTTGTTCCACCTGTTTGTCATCCACAAATTTGTCTTCCCGTTTTTGTGAAAGACAGTGCTCCCAATGCGTACACTGTAACGAACCATCGGCAAGGGCAGCGAGAACAGCGCATGCCGGTTCGGAATGACGGTGGCAGTCCTTTAAGAAGGGTATAAAAATACCGCAGCAAGCAGCCTTTTTAAGCTGCAAACTACGGTTCGTTACAGGTAATGCAAGTGCTAATAAAAACAAACACGGGCATACCTGTTCGTATGCCCATAGAATTCTGCAGTATTAACGAAAGGTTACTCGAAACGGCACAACAATAAAAGGCGCTATACACCTCGAAAATATTGCGATGCCCGTTATTCTGTTTTAGACGTAAGCCACCTCAAAAACAACTGTCATAGACATCAAACAACTCCTTTCGATCTCTGCGAAGCATTAACGAGTTATCGCAGAATTGAGATTAAATTTAGGATACCATTTATTTCCTTAGAAAACAACCCTCTAGTCAAAAATAAAACTGTTGAGACATGAATTTAACGGCTGCTGTTTTGCCGGCGGAAGCGCTTAATAATCAATAAAATCAGTTTTTTCACGAGCTTACCAATGTTGAACAGCAGCAGAAGAACTTCAATTACTATGAGAAACAGAACAAGTATAAATATATCCTTATTCTCCATGATCTTCTTACGGGCTGATGTTTTAAAATCATCAGGGGGAACAATTTCGGACTCGGGATACAGATTGAGACCAATCGTTGTACCATCCTGCAGAATGAAGCTTGCAGTGCCGGCCGGTATAGTCTTCTTCAATGGAGGCTTCAGTTCGGCGGTCGCAGTGAATTCTTTGATATAGCTTTCTCCGAGAGGATGTACATAGGAGATATCGCTCTGACTGATCAAATTGATTTCTTTGCCATCCAGTTCTGCTGTTTTAAGTACTTCACCCTTATGTACCAGTGTACTTTTTCTAAAATTCTGGAAACCATAGTCAAAAAGAGCGGCGGTATCTGTATACATTGTCTTGTCAGAGGCATCCAGAACCACACAAATCAGCTTGATGTTTGTACGGGATGCGGTGGCTATGATGGTCTGCTGTTCTATTTTGTTATATCCGGTTTTCCCGCCTTCAATACCGTCATATCCCCAGAAAAGGCTATTTGAACTTGTCAAAATTTTCGCGTCACTTCCTGTACCATACCATGGACGTACTTTTGCTATGAAGAAGCGATTGAAAGCGGGGTTGGTAATAGCGTATTTTATCAATAAAGAAATATCACTGGCTGTAGTAAACTGATTATCTTCCAGAAGTCCTGTAGGGTTAGTAAAGTGTGTGTTGACCATATTCAATTTAGCAGCCGTTTCATTCATCTTGTCAACAAACTTGTTGACATCACCGGCAGAGACATGTTCCGCGACTGCAATGGCAGCATCATTGGCCGAGGTAAGCATGATTGCATACAACAAATCTTCCAAGGGATACTTGGCGCCAACTGTAAGGTTTAACGCCGAGCCTTCTACAGTCACAGAATCAGAACTGACCGTGACATTGGATGACAGATCGGCATTTTCTGCTGCGACCAGAACAGTCATCAGTTTACAGGCGGCAGAAATATGCAAAGGGAGCTGACTGTCCTTGCTGTAAAGAATTTGGCCGCTTTCCGCTTCCATCAGTACTGCTGACGGCGCGGTAATTTCGGGCGCAGGAACAGTACTCGCAGCACCGACTCCGATAGCTTGTTGCGTAATCCCGAAGCTTTGCGTAAAAGAAAATATCAATATTAAAATTGGAAGCACCAGAACCAGAAAATTCTTCCTAACCATTAGATCCTCCCAAAATCAGATCCTTGAGTCCGTTATACAGCTATCCGCCCATTTTACGAGTCTCATTTCAAATTTGTCTGACAGATCCGGGGATGCAGGCAGTATACGGAAATTATATCCATATTCTCCACCATCCACAAGTACTAAATTAGCACTTGTTTTATATGTGCCATCACTGGTTTCTTCATCAAACTGCATCGGAACAGCTACTCCGTCCGTAATATTTCCCAGATTGTCCATAGTGCCGAAATACAGCTCTACAGCGACATCCTCAGGACGAAGATTTCCCAGGGTTACCTGAGCTTCAATTTTCCTTCCTTCACCGGATACTATGGAAATATTCCCTTGATTGTCGTGTACTCTGCCGCCTATGACAGATACCTGATGCCAGTTCATTCGTATATTTTGTTTCCATTGCGCCAGCCGCTTTGCCAGCCCG
This sequence comes from Bacillota bacterium, assembly GCA_023435925.1. Classification (GTDB taxonomy): domain Bacteria; phylum Bacillota; class Clostridia; order Acetivibrionales; family DTU013; genus JAEZLF01. The sequence goes on along the minus strand of JAEZLF010000170.1, from coordinate 2,114 downwards.
AAATAATCTTCCGCGGCATACTGAGTTCTATCCATGGAAGGGACATAAAATCTTTCGGTATATTCCTGAACCATCCTTTGGGTACTGAACTTTGCGGCAAGAGACTTGATGGATGCTTTCATCATTTTAATCCAATTCACCGGAATACCATTTTCATCTCTGTCATAATACAGTGGAATCAGACTTTTTTCAAGTATCTCATAAATGGAGGAGCTGTCGGCATTATCCTGATAGAATTCATTTTCGAATACGGCATCAGAACCTATTGCCCAACCGTTTTGCCCGTCATAGCCTTCTCTCCACCAGCCGTCCAGTATGCTGAGGTTAAGAACACCGTTTATACATGCCTTTTGCCCACTTGTACCACTTGCCTCGAGAGGCATGCGGGGATTGTTGAGCCAGACATCAACACTTTGTACGAGCCGTCGTGCAAGGGCGATGTTGTAATTTTCAAGGAGTATCACCTTTCCGTCAAAGCCTTCCTGACGGGCAACATCATGAATATATTTAATGACATCCTGAGCCGGTCTGTCCGCAGGGTGTGCCTTACCTGCAAAGATGAGCTGTACCGGCTTATTCTCCATATTCAGGAGCTTTCTTATGCGGTTGATATCTCTGAAAATAAGCGAAGCTCGCTTATATGTTGCAAAACGTCTTGCAAAGCCTATTGTAAGCACATTGGGGTCTATTTTTTTACAATTCCTTATACATGATGAGACACCGGCAGATATGTTGCCGAGGTCGATTCGATGGTTCACATAATTCGCCATATCCTCCTTCAAGCTAACATGCTCATGCCACAGTTCTTTGTCCGGTATACGGTCAATTCCATTCCAGATTTCCGGCTCTGAGAGCCTTTCACACCAGTTTTCCGGAAGATATTGATCAAATAATTTTTTAAATGGCGTTGAAAGCCATGTCAATGTGTGTATTCCATTTGTTACATGGGTAACAGGCACTTCAGCTTCAGGAACTCCCGGCCACAGCACGTTGAACATACGCCGGGCTACTTCTCCGTGAAGCTTGCTGACGCCGTTTCTGCGTGCGGCAAGTGTCATTGCAAGGGAAGCCATATTAAAACCGTGCGGATTGCCTGTATCAAAGCCCAGTGCCATGAACTCATCCCGGCTGATGCCAAGATGATCTCTGTATGAAGTAAAATAGGTATCCATTGTGTCATGGGAAAAGACATCAATCCCGGCCGGCACAGGTGTGTGTGTTGTAAATACGGATGAGGCGGATACGGCTTCACAGGCTTCTTTAAAATTCAGATGCTGCCGCTGCATAAAGTTTTGGATCAGTTCAAGCCCTAAAAACGCGGAATGTCCTTCATTCATATGGTAAACGGAGGCTTTGATGCCGAGAACCTCCAATGCCCTTACTCCACCTATTCCAAGAAGTATTTCCTGTTGTATCCTTGTATCACCGTCGCCGCCGTAAAGGCGTGCTGTTATATGCTTATCCTGATCGCTATTCTGAGGCACTTCGGTATCAAGAAGGTACAGCCGGACTCTACCAACCTTCACCAGCCAGATGGATGCAAACACGGTTCTGCCGGGCAGGTCAACACTGACCAAAAGTTTTTCGCCATTTCCATCTATCACCGGACTGATGGCCAAATCGGCCATAGGAAGTGTGCTATATGCGGTTTCCTGCATGCCTTCACCGTTTATCAGCTGATTAAAATAGCCCTGCCTGTAAAAAAGACCGATTGCAGTAAAGGGGATACCTAAATCACTGGCCGATTTGCAGTGATCACCCGATAGTACACCAAGACCACCGGAGTAGATGGGCAAAGTTTCATTCAAGCCGAATTCTGCAGAAAAATAGGCCACCATATGGCTTTTGTGATGAGGATAAACTTTGCTAAACCATGTATCTTTTTGATTCATATAATTATCGAATTTTTTTACAACATGGTCATAGCTTTCCGTAAATGCAGCATCTGTCAGCTTCTTATGAAGCTTTTTGCTGCCTATCCTGTGTAGAAAAGCAGAGGGATTTGCCCCAAGCTTGTCCCATAGCACAGGATCGATTGATCGGAACATGTCTACAGCTTCGTAGTTCCAGGTCCACCAAAAATTACCGGATATATCGGATAACCTCGAAAGCTT
>JAEZLF010000151.1 GCA_023435925.1 Bacillota bacterium | reverse complement strand
ATTTTATATGTGTCTTACAATCCTTCTGCTTATCCCGCGAAGGATTTATCCCGCGAAACATAACATGCTAAATGCTGCTTCGGCCAAGTTGCCTTAATGAACCGTCCCCTGTCACACAGTAATGAATCTTTGCAAATTTCTAATGCCTGGCGAGGTTGTTTTAACACAATCTTTATACTATTAATAGTAAAATATTCCTATCAGTTTTTTAGAAGGTGAATCAATGAATATACTGTTGTTAATTAGTCTGTTGATACCACTTGTATTGATTGGATATGTCATATCCGGGCTTGATGAATTTTTAGAAAGAGGCGGTATACTGGATGAAGAGATTCCATCATACCCGACTGCTATTTTATTGGGAAAAAGTGACTTAGCCAAGCAAGTGAATGTGCTGCTGAAACAGAATAATATACAGGTGATTCACTTAGCTGAGCCGTTCCTGTTGGAACGTGGACAGAACCTCCATTATCTGTTTGCCCTATCGGAAAATGATGCCGACAATATCGCACTGTGTAAAATCGGGGAAAAAGTATATGGAATTAAGAATATGATCAGTATCTGTAATGATCAAAACAATGAGAAAATGTTCATCCATGAGCATATTCGTTATCTGTCAGGTAAAGATGCTGCACCTCAGATCCTTCTACAATCCGTGACTCAAGAAAAGGAGCAAATATCGTGAAAAGATTTTTTCGTGAACCAAAACCATTAACATATTTCCAAATGATCGCGTTGGGCTACTTTATGGTAATTGTTATTGGCACAATGCTGCTATTATTACCGGCCGCGAGCCGTAATCACGTATCGGCAGGCCTTGTCCCCGCTCTTTTCACAGCGACCTCCGCTACCTGTGTAACCGGACTTGTGGTTTTCGACACCTATGCCCAGTGGACATTATTCGGACAAATCATTATTATTACACTTATTCAAATCGGCGGCTTAGGATTTATGACCATTATCACAATGTTCTCGCTTTTTCTCAAAAGAAAAATAGGATTAAAGGAAAGAGGGTTGCTTCGGGAAAGCATAAACTCGATGTATATCGGTGGAGTTGTGCGCCTGACAAAAAAGATACTGCTTGGGACCTTATTGATTGAGGGACTGGGCGCACTATTATTATCCATTCGATTTATCCCTCGAATGGGAATGCTGAATGGGATATACAATGGTATATTCCACTCGATTTCTGCGTTTTGTAATGCCGGATTTGATATTATGGGTAAATATGGCGAGTATTCGTCAATTACAACATTTTCAGATGATGCGATTGTGTGTCTGACGATCTCGGCGCTGATTGTCATAGGGGGAATCGGGTTTATTGTATGGGATGACATTTTGGTCAACGGGTTCCATATTAAGAAATACCAGCTGCATTCAAAAATTGTTTTATCAACTACGCTGATTCTCATCGTTTTGGGGTCGATTTGCTTTTACTTATTTGAAAGATCAAATCTTCTTGCAGAAATGACAGCGGGAGAAAAAATCCTTGCATCTGTCTTTGGTGCTATTACACCGCGAACAGCGGGCTTTAATTCCGTTGATATGGAAGTGATTACGCCTGCCGGCAAGCTTTTGACAATGCTGCTGATGTTTATTGGAGGCAGCCCGGGCTCTACTGCCGGCGGCATTAAAACAACCACCTTGGCTGTTATTGTTATTTCGCTGTGGTCGAGCCTGAAAAATTCCAAGCATGATAATATATTCAGGAGAAGGCTGGGAGATGATGTGCTTAGAAAAGCTTCTACGGTAATAACATTAAATTCTGCATTAATATTAGTTGCTGCGCTTCTGATTTGCTCAACGAATGTTTCACTGCCTCTGAGTGATGTTATGTTTGAGGTTATCTCAGCAATAGCCACTGTGGGCCTTGCTACCATTACTACAGGTGATTTAAATACTTTTGCACTAATCATTCTCTCTGTGTTGATGTATAGCGGCAGGGTGGGGAGTATTACCTTTGCATTATTATTTACCAGGCAGGGAATTCCGCCTGCGGTTCAGAATCCGATAGAAAAAATAAATATAGGTTAGGAGAAGGTTTATTATGAAAACAATATTAGTTATAGGGCTTGGACGGTTTGGCACACACTTAAGCGTTAAACTTATTGAACAGGGAAATGAGGTTATGGTCGTTGATAAGGATGAAGAGAAAGTCAATAGCCTTATGCCACTTGCCACAAGTGCGCAAATAGGCGATTGCACGAAGGAAGATGTCCTTCGTTCACTGGGTATTAGGAACTTTGATTTGTGTTTTGTCTGTGTTGGGGGCAATTTTCAAAGCTGTTTGGAGATTACGAGTCTTCTGAAGGATTTGGGAGCAAAGCATGTGATCAGTAAAGCTGACAGCGACATACATGTTAAGTTTTTGCTGCGCAATGGCGCGGATGAGGTTACAGATCCGGAAATGGATATTGCAGAAAAACTGGCAATACGTTATAGCGCAAAAAATCTTTTTGACTTTATTCATCTTTCAAAGGATATATCCATCTATGAGATAGCCACAGCAGATATTTGGAAAGGCAAGAGCATAAAGGAGGTTGGTTTCAGAACGAAATATCATGTCAGTATCCTTGCAACGAAAATTGGTGATCAGGTTACGCCGCTGCCTCTTGCAGATCATATATTCAACGCTGACGAGCACCTGATTGTGATGGGAAAGCACAGTGATGCAGATAAATTATTAAAACTATTTTAACTATTGGCAGGGTATGCTATAGTGATGTTATGAAATACAAAGATTATGCTATTCTGCTTTTGATTCTAATTACATCAGCCATATTATCCATAGGATTGAACCAGCTGGGAATCAGTAAAGAGAGTATCCTGATGGTTTTTATGGTGGGAGTCTTGCTTGTAACAGCCTTTACAAACGGATATCGTTTTGGCATTATTGCATCATGCATTAGTGTGGTAGTCTTTAATTATTATTTTACCGAACCTTTGAAGACATTTGCTATTAACAACACGAATGATATCGCTCTACTGTTATTTTTCTTTATCGCATCTGTAATATCCTCAAGTTTAACTGCCAGATTCCAAAGGCAGCTGCTGGTCTCCCAAAAAAACGAACAAATAGCAAAGCTGCTATACGAGGTAGCTCAGCGGCTTCTTAATGTTACAAGCAAAGAGAGCATAGTCAGACAGGGGATACGCTGTATTAAAGAATTCACAGGCTTTGACAGTATCGTAGAGCTTAATGATGGTAATCAGACATTTACCAGCGACGGGTTTGTTCCTGCTCCAGATGAAAAAAGTATGGATCGCGCAATAACCGGACTTGCAAAGATTCTTGGAACATTGAAGATTTACCATTCAAATGCAAAACTAGGTATTGAGGAGGAATGGCTTGTTAACACCATTACGGCTCAAATGGGAATAGCTCTGGACCGGGAGCGTGTTTATAGTGAACGGGAAAAAATACAAATTGACATGGAGCGCGAACATGTAAAAAGCAATCTTTTACGAAGCATAGGACATGATTTACGTACCCCGCTTACCGGAATTGCGGGAGCCAGCAGTTTTATTGCTCAGCGCAGCAAAAGCCTGGATCGCGGAAGCATAGAGAGCCTTGCAAAGGATATTAATGAACAGGCGGTTTGGCTTACAAATCTTGTGGAAAACATGTTGAGAATGACAAGAATTGAGGATGGCGAGTTGGAGGTGAACAAGCAAATTGAGGTTGTGGATGACGTTATAAATGAGGCGGTAAACCACGTAGTTGGCCTTTCTGACAGACCTTTCAGAATTATCATGCCTCAGGATGAGCTGATCGCTATACCCATGGATGGTAAAATGATTGCTCAGGTACTCATTAATCTGATAAACAATGCTGTTATTCACACACCAAAAGGCAGTCCTATTGAGCTTTCTGTTTACCAGCGGGACGGCTGTGTTGAGTTTCACGTTGCTGATGGCGGAGAAGGAATTAATCCGCTGATTGCGGATAAAATATTTGGCACCTTTGTTACAAGCAGCAAAACAGGAGCAGACGGTAAGAAGGGAATGGGTCTGGGATTGGCAATTTGCAAGGCTATTGTGCAGTCCCACGGTGGATCCATTTATGCAGGGAAATCCAGTCTTGGCGGAGCACTGTTTACATTTATCTTACCGGATAAGGAGACTTGTGCGGATAAAGAAAATTAAAATACATGGGTAATCGGATAAACTGTGGAATGCCGGGAAGGGAGTTTCTATGGAGAATCATTCAACAATATTAGTTGCTGAAGATGACAAGTATATTATCTCTTTTATCTGCATGTTTCTGAAAGATGAGGGATATAAAACGATTGTTGCGACGACGGGTAAAGAAGCAATTGCTTTATTCTATGCAAACAATCCCGATATCACTCTCTTGGATTTGGGACTTCCGGACGTCGACGGTGTTGAGGTCATCAGGCAAATAAGGGAAAGGAGCAATGCTCCTATTATTGTAGTTTCTGCGCGTAAAGAAGAAAATGAGATCATTCGTGCTCTTGACACCGGAGCGGATGATTATATCACCAAACCTTTCTACACAGGTGAGCTTCTTGCTCGAATCAGGGTTGCTCAGCGAAAAACCAACAGTATCGTTAATCCGGATCATTTGGAAAGCTTTACTTGCGAAAACCTGACAGTGGATTATGTCAGAGGACTTGTATTTATTGATAAAAATGAGGTCCATCTGACGCCTATTGAGTACAAGCTTCTTAAATTATTAATTGCTAACAGAGGGAAGGTACTGACACATAACTACATCATTCATCAGATCTGGGGCTATGGAGAAAGCGGCGATGCGAAAAGTCTGCGGGTATTTATGGCAGGACTTCGCCGGAAGCTTGAACGAGACACTGCTAATCCCAGATTTATTCTTACGCAGGTAGGTATAGGGTACCGTTTTGCTGAAAAATAACGAGGCCAGGATGTCCCCCACTTCTATAGGTGGTTAGTACCGATTTGGTTTTCATGCGGCGAGCATATCTCCCCTGTCGCACCGTCACAAGGGCAGAATAGGACAGCGGACCTAATTCCGTAGTATCTCAAGGCTATTTATATACTAGGACAAAGATGATACAATATCACTAAATGTACAAACCAGATCGCAATTAGTAAATAATTATATGCATAATGGCGCGAGGGCCGGACGATGGCAGACAAGATTATCATTGGCGACAGTAACAGTAAAAGAAATGACAGGAAAGTAAGGGAATCGGAATTACATGAACATGACAATCTGAAAATAACTGCTGCTGAACCGTTGAAGGAAACGGGCCAGGCGGAACCGTCCGGCCAGGAAACAGGCATACCGCTGGATGAAAACGTGTGGGGGAATGACCATGCAATCATTCATCAGCTGGATGAAAAGCAACTGGCTGACAGGAGACTTTTTGTTAGGATCAGACACATGCAAAGGCTCGAGTGCCACAAAGTGTATGATGGTATCGAAGAAGAGCCAATATTGCTCAAAAGGCCCTTGGAATTAGTCACAAGCGATATTTCACTGGGGGGTATCGGAGTAATCAGTGAACGTAAAATCATGCCGGGTAAAATTCTGGAATTTCAATTTAAGCTTGATCATATTCCCTATGTGATTAAATGTGAGGTCATTTTCTGTGTTCCTATGGACGATAAATTCAGAGCAGGACTGAAGCTTGTTCAAAGAGAAAAGCAATTTGTCAGACATCTGAAAATTTATGTGGCAAGAATCTCTCTGAACAGCGTATATGGCGACTCTGCTGAAGGGTAGCAGCCATCTGTCATAATGTGAGTCACCTTCCACGGGTTTTTACAAGCCTTGTGTTGATTGATGATGAAATCGTGCTATAATAAAACAAGCTGTTGTATACAATAAAGAGATGAACAAGACATTATATGGATGCGGGAGGATTTACCATGACAAAAATGTGGAAAGAAATCAATGAAGAGCCACAGGTCGTAAGAAATTGCATGGATCGTAATGGTGCCAAAATATCTAAAATAGTCAGCCAAATCAAGAATTCGGATGTTGAAAGTGTTGTGATCGCTGCGAGAGGTACATCGGATCATGCCGGAGTATATGCAAAATACATGATGGAAATGACTCTTGGCATTCCGGTTTCCCTTGCGGCGCCTTCGATATTTACAATGTACCATAAGAATATGAAGCTGGGAAAGTCGCTGGTAATAGGTATCTCCCAATCAGGCAAAGCTGCGGATGTACTGGAAGTCATTAAAACTGCGAATTCGGCAGGCGCTATTACAATAAGCATCACCAATTTTGCAGATTCTCCTATGGCGGCGGAAGCGAAGTACCACTTGGATTGCAGTGCAGGCCTGGAGGAAAGTGTCGCGGCAACGAAGACCTTTTTGGCACAGTTAACGCTTCTCGCTATGCTTACAGCTGTTTGGGCGGAGGATAAGCTGTTACTAAACGAAATCACAAATATACCTCAGGGAATCGAGGAAATTCTTAAGAATTCCGGGTATATCAGTGAGAAGGTACAGCGTTATCGCTATATGAAGGACTGCTTTGTTCTGGCCAGGGGATTGAATTATCCTATTGCGCTGGAGTGCGCTCTAAAGATCCAGGAAACATGTTATGTTCGGGCAAAAGGATATGCAATTTCCGATTTTTATCACGGACCATATGCCATGATTGAAAAGGATACACCGGTGTTTGTGTTTGCTCCCTCAGGTCCTTCCATGAGTGATGCAAAGGAGATGGTAGCGAAGCTGAAAGGCAGCGGTGCAGAAGTGATTGTAATATCTGATAATAAGGAAATGCAGGAACTGGGGGTATGCACCTTTTCTGCTCCTTCCACCGGTAATGATGCCATATCAGCTTTTTATAATGCGGTCATAGCTCAGGTGTTTGCCTGTAATCTATCCCTTGCCAAGGGTCTTAATCCGGATAGCCCGAGGGAGCTGAATAAGGTGACGATTACAAAATAAAATAAATTTTCTATTGAATCTATGCGTTATAACCCGGTCGATTTGACGGATGGCAGTGAATTGAGGGAACAATATGAAGCTTAAAAATTCAAAGGCAGAGATATTTGTGCCTGATCAAATGCCGGATGATGCGGCAATCAGAAGGACAACCCATCTTGCGATTGCTGCGCATCAGGATGATATTGAAATTATGGCATATGACGGTATCAACCAGTGCTTCGGAAGAGATGATAAATGGTTTATGGCTGTTGTTGTTACCAATGGAGCCGGAAGCCCGAGAAGCGGCCTATATGCAGATTACACAGATGAGCAGATGCAGCAGATTAGAAAGCTGGAGCAGAAAAAGGCTGCTTATGTGGGTGAGTACTCTGCGCTGGCATTGCTGGATTACAGCAGCCAGACAATCAAGGATCCTGCAGGGAATGATGCCGTGCAGGAAATAAAAGATTTGATCCTTGCGGCAAAGCCCGGCATCATCTATACTCATAACCTTGCCGATAAGCATGATACGCACCTGGGTACAGCTACGAAGGTTATCCGGGCTCTTCGGGAGCTGCCGGAGGAGGACTTGCCCGAAAAGGTGTATGGCTGTGAGGTGTGGAGAAATCTAGACTGGGTCAATGATGATGAAAAAGTGGTTTTTGACGTATCCGGCCATCCGAATATAGCCGCTGCGGTGGTAGAGGTATTCGACTCGCAGATTTGCGGTGGAAAAAGGTATGACCTTGCGACAATGGGCAGGAGGTTGGGAAATGCAACTTACTCTGCTTCTCACGGGACGGATGAGGCATCTGCAGTTACCTATGCGATGGATCTGACACCTCTGATCCGGGATAAAGCTCTGGATATATGTGAATATGTTACAGGGCACATAGACAGATTCAAGGCGGATGTAAGCGGGAGACTCGGGAAAGTGTTGTAAAGAAAATGAATGCTAAGTGTGGAGCTTAAAATGAAGTACGTATAAAACCGGGAAGGCTTGAAGCTTTCCCGGTTCTTTATTGATTTTAAATCGGTTGTGTTATAAATCAATCCGCCGATTATGCAGATTAGTATGTGATTCCCTGTGCATACATTGCAGTTGCGACCTTTTCAAAGCCGGCGATGTTGGCTCCTGCAACCAGATTGTCACCAAATCCATATGCTTTAGCTGCTGCACTTGCATTTTTATAAATATTGACCATTATATCCTTCAGCTTGGCATCCACTTCCTCGAAGGTCCAAGAATACCGCATACTGTTCTGGCACATTTCCAGGCCGGAGGTAGCGACACCGCCTGCGTTGGCTGCCTTTGCAGGACCGAATACGATGCCGTTCTTCAGGAACACTTCGATGGCTTCCGGAGTGGAAGGCATATTTGCACCTTCGCCTACAGCAAAGCAGCCATTGGCAACCAGTGTCTTTGCGGAAGCTTCATCAATTTCATTTTGCGTTGCACTTGGCAGAGCAATATCACATGGAATGGACCAGATACCGGAGCAGCCTTCTGTATATGTTGCATTGGGATGGAGTTTAACATATTCACTGATTCTCTTTCTCTCAACTTCTTTAAGCTGCTTAACTGTATCAAGCTTAATTCCGTCAGGATCATAGATGTACCCGTTTGAATCACTGAGAGCCACTACCTTGCCGCCAAGCTGCTGAACCTTTTCCGTAGCATATATGGCAACGTTTCCGGAACCGGAAATAACAACGGTTGAACCCTTAAAGGATTTACCCTTAATGGCTTTCATGGCCTCGTCCATGAAATAACACAGCCCATAACCTGTAGCTTCTGTTCTGGCAAGACTTCCACCCCAAGTGAGGCCCTTTCCTGTAAGAACACCGGTAAAATCGTTCTTTATTTTTTTGTACATTCCGTACATGTAGCCTATTTCACGTCCACCGGTGCCAATATCGCCTGCAGGTACGTCGGTGTTTTCGCCTATATGTCTTGCAAGCTCAAACATAAAGCTCTGGCAGAATCTCATGACCTCGCCGTCTGATTTACCTTTGGGATCAAAATCACTTCCGCCCTTTGCTCCGCCCATAGGAAGGCCGGTAAGGGAATTCTTAAAAATCTGTTCAAAACCAAGGAACTTGATAATTCCGGTATAAACAGATGGATGAAGCCTGATGCCGCCCTTGTAAGGACCGATTGCACTGTTGAACTGTATTCTGAAGCCTCTGTTTACCTGTACCTTGCCATTGTCATCAACCCATGGTACTCTGAATATAATTTGTCTTTCAGGCTCCACAATCCTGTCGAATATGCCTGCCTTTACCCATTCGGGATGTTTTTCGGCGACTGGTTCAAGGGATTCAAGGACTTCCCTGACAGCCTGATGAAATTCCGGTTCGTTAGGATTCCTTTTGATGACCTGGTCCATTACACTTGCTAATACTTTCATATATACCCCCAACTTTCTAACTTAGTTTCTTGAAAAAGCATGTTGTATGCAGGATTAATAATATTTCCTTCAATTGCAACTTCTTTTTGTTTATGCAAACCGCTTTCTAAAGCATGGGAAAATCTTCTGTAAAGTCGAGTCAATGCGGTTATTACTTTTATAATATAATATTGTACTACCCACTTTGTCAAGAAAAAATTTGAAAGATTGCAATGTAGAACTTGCAATAATGATAGTGGTGATAGGGTAAATAGTAATACCATAGAAATAGGGTGTTTCTTATGGTATTATTAGATTTAGTGTTACAATTATTGAGGCTGATGGAATAATATAGATAACCTGGTTTGTGTCGAAAAAGATCCTATTACATAAATATAGAGGTTGGGGAGGATCTCATTGTACAAAGTAATGCTGGTGGATGATATGAGCATATGCATAAAGCAGATCAAAAGGATGAGGCTTTGGACAGGTGAAACAGACTTTAGTATCGCAGCGGAGGCCTCTAATGGATATGATGCACTGGAAATTCTCCGTAACAGCAGAATAGATCTGCTCATTACAGATATCAAAATGCCCAAAATTGACGGTATCGAGCTGTTGAAAGAGGTTATGGAAAAAGAACTTTGTCCATGTGTTGTTCTGCTCAGTGATTACACGGATTTTACCTTTGCGAAGCAGGGAATCCAATATGGAGCCTTTGACTACCTTGGTAAACCTGCGGAATATGACGATATGAAAAGCATGCTAGATAGGGCGGAACAGTTTTTGCAGAAAAAAAGCCAGGAAATTCAAATGATCCGATTTCTTGAAGAAAGACTTGAGGAAAAGCTTGAGGATCTTTTTCCTTCCGTTGAATTGGAGCAGCTGACTGAAGCTCTACGGAAGAAGGAACCTGACGTATTTAAAATAGCAGAAAGGCTCACCGATTCCATTATAAGTATTTATGAAAATGATTCTGTAAAAATCAATATGGCGTTTAATAGGGCCATGTCCGAGTTGATACGACTGGTAGAAAGCTATTATGGATGGATTGACAAATTTATTAATACTACAAAATATAAGGGCATTGATTTTTCGGCGATGAGTGATAATGAAGCCGCAGCAGCCGCATTCAGAACTGCTGTATATGATATAATGAGGGAAATTGGGCAGCTGGAATACGGTAGCAGTCTGGAACTGCTTGAAAATAGGATCTCCCGTTATGTATTGGAAAAGGTGGACAGTGAGGTATCTATTAAAGGTATTGCTCAATTCATGTTTTTGAACCCCAAGTATCTGAGTGAAGTTTTCAGACAAAGAACGGGGGAACTTCTTATCGAATATATTACCAGAATAAAGATGGAAAGAGCAGTGAGGCTCTTGGAGCACAGCAGTATGAAAGCGTACGAGATAGCGCTCTTACTGGGGTACAAGGATACAGAATACTTCAGCCGGTTATTTAAAAAGTATAAAGGAATAAGCCCGATTGATTATAGGAACGGGGTGGGTATATAGCCAATAGCTGACATTTTTCCGGGTAAAATCTTGAAATAGTTCATTCATCTTTCATAAAAGCTAATGTATCATTAATCTATGATTTGTAGATTAGATGCATTGGCTTTTTTGGTGCTATTACAGAATAGTCGATAAAGGGTAGAATGGTGATGCTGCATGAAGGACGATACCATGGTTGCAATAGTAATTGTTGAAGATTCTATTTTTTTTGCGGATCTGGCTATGAGAATATTGAAAAGAAGCGAGATGAATGCCAGATGCAGACTGGTCTCTACAAGGACTGCACTGCAGACTGCTTTGAGGGAAGAAAAATGGGATATTATCATCAGTGACAACATAATGCCGGAATTTAGCGCTTTGGGTGCTCTTGAGGTACGAAATGAGATTTGTGACGAAACACCATTTATTATTGTTTCTGAAGATATCACTGCAAAAGAGTTGAAAGAAGCATTTGACAAAGGCGGTAAAGCATATTTGCCCAAAGAGAAAATAATGGAATTGCCTGAACTGATACGTCAGGTTTTACAAAAGGATGAGATTTGAACAATGTCACAGTTCCCAACTCCCGGCTCTTTTGCTGATACAAAAACCTTGGTGGGGGAAATGACGAATTCATTCCGGCATAAGCGTTTAGCTTAAAATTGAAAGGAGGTGACAGTATGAAATCTACAGGTATTGTCAGAAAAGTAGATGAACTTGGCAGAATCGTATTACCAATAGAACTGAGACGCACGTTGGACATAGGAGAAAAAGATGCCCTTGAGATTTTCACCGAAGGAGCTAACATTTTATTGAAGAAATATGAGCCGGCTTGCATATTCTGCGGTGATGCAAAGGATGTCATCAACTATAAGAGCAAGAACATATGTGCCAGCTGCATGAAGGAATTAAAAGGCTGATATCTGTCATGGATGTTACGGGGACACACCTCAGCAGGAGGGCTTGAGGTATGCCCTCTAAGGTAAGGGGACACACCTCAGCAGGGAGCAGTTTTTTAGGGCCCGAGGCATGTCCTCTAAGGTAAGGGGACACACCTCAGCAGGGAGCAATTTTTAGGGCCCGAGGTATGTCCTCTTTTGTTTGACTTTTATCTTTTTGCTGTGAAATGGTTTGTAAATGGAGGACTAATATGAGTAATAAGAGTAAAGGAAATATCAAAAGCTTACGGATCCAAATGAGTATAACTATAGGACTTCTGGCATTTGCTATTTGTCTTGGTATCGGACTGAGCATGTATTTTGCAGCTTCTGGTGCTTTACGGCAAAGTGTGAATGAATCTTTACATCAACTTGCGATTCAAGGCAGCAATATTGTCGACAAGGAGTTAAAAAACTATAGAGATGTTGTGGCTACGATTGCAAGCATGGGAGAAATTACCGGCAACGGCTCCATAGAAAGCAAAATGGAAGTGCTGAAAGATGAGATGGCCAGAAGCGGATACATTCGGATGACGCTGCTGGATATGAGCGGGAAGGGAATTACAACAGAAGGAAATAACCCGGATCTGAGTGAAAGAGAATATTTTCAACTGGCGGCAAAAGGAGAGACTAATGTATCGGATCCTGTAGTAAGCATGAACGATAATACAGTCGTGGTGGTAGTTGCGACGCCGATCAAGAAAAATGATACCATTGTCGGAGTTCTGACAGCTACTGTTGACGGAAACAAGCTCAGTGAAATTACAGACAAAATTGCATTGGGCAAGAGCGGTAGTTCGTTTATGCTGAATAAAGCAGGTGTAAAGATTGCCCATGAGAATCATGAACTTGTTTTGAACCTGGATAATGATTTTGAAAACATAAAAAGCGACCCCTCTCTAAAGGATATTGTTGCCATTGAAGAGAAAATGGTAGCAGGTGAAACAGGAGTAGGAGAGTATACTTATCATGGAGTTTCAAAGCTGGTTGGTTATGCGCCTGTTCCGGGGACAACATGGTCTCTCGCAGTTGCAGCACCAAAACAAGAAGTTTTTAACAATTTATACCGGTTCACCAATATGGCTTTATTATTTGGCCTTGTATTCATCGTTGTAAGCCTTTTTACCGCATACATGATTGCACTCAGGATAGCCAATCCTATTATTGCATTGACAGATATGATCGGTAAAATGGCAGAGCTTGATCTTGCGGCAAAAGAATCTGAGCAGGTTATAGAGGCGGCTGCCAAAAGAAATGAGATTGGAAAAATCGCCAATTCCATCATACATTTAAAGAAAGAATTCCGCGATGTCATATATCATGTTCGTTCGGAGTCTTTGGAAGTTCAGAATTCTGTCGGGGCAGTAATTGTCAATATCGGAGACCTGAACGGAAGCATTCAGGATGTTTCTGCCACAACCGAGCAAATGTCTGCAGGAATGGAGGAGACTGCTGCTTCCACTCAGGAAATGAATGCTACGTCTGCTGAAATTGAAACAGCTGTGGAGTCCATTGCTGCAAGAGCACAGGAAGGTGCACATACCGCATCAGCTATAAGTCACAGAGCGGAAGAGCTGCAAAAAAGCTTTGCAGTATCACAAAAGAATGCTCGGTCCATCATGGATCAAACCAGTGAGAAACTCAACAGAGCACTGGAGGAGTCAAAATCCATTGAACAGATTAACACCTTGTCGGATACCATCATGCAAATAACCGGGCAGACCAATCTGCTTGCGCTTAACGCAGCAATTGAAGCAGCGAGAGCCGGAGAAGCAGGAAAGGGCTTTGCAGTTGTGGCAGAAGAAATCAGAAAGCTTGCTGAAGATTCGAAAGCAGCTGTAGTCGAAATCCAGCGTGTCATCAAAACAGTGGTGGGATCGGTTGATAATCTGTCTTCCAGCGCGAACGAGCTGCTTGGATTTGTATCTGGCGAAGTAGATGAGGATTATAGGCAAATGCTCCATGCTACACAACAATATAATGAAGATGCTGCATCAGTCAATAACATGACGATGGACTTTAGTGCAACTTCTGAGGAATTATTGGCGTCCATCCAGAACATGCTCAAGGCAATTAATGAAATCACTGCTGCTACAAACGAAGGCGCTGAAGGCACATCAAATATTGCAGAAAAAAGCACGGAAGTTGTTAATAAGGCGAGCGAGGTAGTTGCCCAGGTTGAAAAATCCCATCAGAGCGCTGATAAACTGATAAGCATTGTTTCAAAATTCAGGGTGTAAGGGAAGAAAGTGAATGCAGTGAATTGTTGATAACAATTTTGAATCCACAGCCATGCAAGCTGAAAAACAAGGTTATGCACAGACTTATCAACATTATCCACAGGTGCATATCCACAAAACGAATGTTCTGAGGAAAAACTGCACAAATTTGAAGAGATTGTCAGCCATACTTTTGTAAGTATTTATCAAATGCTCCTAAGATCTCCGCCTTTAGAAGACTGGGGATAAACAGATATTTTCAGACATATATAGCATACTGGAGTATTATCTGGTGTAAACCAAATATTCCTTGGAGGTAAATATATGAATAGAAGAAATTCGTTACTTGGCATCGTGCTGGTTATTATCGGCGCATTGATGCTGGCATTAAGGTATCTGTTCGGCGGAGACTTTCTTACATTCGGACCGGATGATTTCTGGCCGATGATTATTCTGATGCTTGGAGTCGGTTTCGAGATGGCGTTTTTTATTACAATGAAAGCGCCCGGTTTGCTTGTACCTGGAGGCATCCTTACCACATATGGCATTCTCTTTTTCTTTGAGGTGGCTACCAATTGGCGGTTTGCGGAATATACATGGCCAGTGTACCTGATTGGTATTGTGGTCGGACTATTTCAGTTGTTCCTGTTTACCGGAAGGCATAAAGGCTTATTGATTGCTATTGGCATTATCGGCGGAATCGCGGCCGCTTGTATTTTGATAATCATGTTCAGGATTATTATAGGTACTGTGGATATAGGGCTTGTAATACCGATTGTTCTCGTACTGGGTGGAATTGTGATGCTATTTGGAAGGGGAAGGTCAAAAGCCAGCAGCTGGTAAAAGCACAAGAAAAAATGTGAAAGAACAAAGGGGCAAAGATCCCAAAAAGGAAAAAGTGAAAAAGGGCAAAAAAGGTGGTTAGCCTTTCGGCTAACCATGTAAAGGGGGTCAAAATGTATTTTGTGAGGTCACTATTATTATTGACCCCAATTTGCACCTTTTATTCATAAAATTAAAAATAATTTTTTCTTAGTTGAAATATTTTTTTATTTCGGACACGATGGTTTCAATGTGCTTTTTTGAGCAGTCTATTTCTATATCCGCATACTTTTCATACAGTGGCATCCTCTCTTTATAAAGCATGGAAATCGTCTGTCCGCTCTTCATAGCGATACCCCTGCTTTGAGCATTTTTTAGTCTTCGTTCCAGCTGATAAATTTTTGTGTTCAAAAATACAATAACACCTGCGTTTTTCAAATGCTGCATGGCAGCAGCGCTATATACCACACTGCCTCCGGTAGCTATGATATGGTTCTTTACATCAAGCCCCAGCACTACATTCTCCTCCACTTTTATAAATTCATTTATTCCATGAGCATCTATCAGCTCTTGTAAATAGAAGCCTTGTTGTTGCTGGATCAGTAGGTCGGTGTCTACAAAAGGCATTTTCAAAGCTTTTGCAAGCAGCACACCAACAGTACTTTTTCCGGCTCCGGGCATACCGATCAAAACAATATTTCTGTTATCCGGGTTCATACCGGCCTCCACCTCCTCTGCTAATAACCTCACTTTCACAAATCAAAGGGGGACATTCCTCAGACCGCAGTCCCTCGGAAGAAGAGGTGTGTCCCCTTCTATTATACCATGATATCAGGAATAAATTTCAGGCAGATAATGCCGACAGCAGGATTTGGACAGCGCAGCCTGCCGCTATGGCTAATGAAAAGGGAAATTTTGCGCCGTCACTTTTATCATCGAAATTTGTATAAGGCAGAAAGTTGTGTGTAAGAAAACACGTTCTAAGATAAGAGCCGATATGCCTGAGCCTTTGCCATCCATTGCCCCGGACCAGCATAAAACCAAGGGCTAAGAGACCGCCGGCAAGAAACGAAAAGCCGATTGTGTACAATATAAACGGAATTCCCATAATGGCGCCTATGGCACACAGCAGCTTTATATCACCAGCCCCAAGCATTCTCAGCGCAAAAAGTGCAATTAGAAGTGCAAAAGGAATCAGTGCGGCAAGCAGCGACCGCGCAAGACCCGGAATACCATCTGCCGCGAGGTTCCATATTAGCCCGCAGACCAGAGCCAGAGCTACAGGCAAATTGTGTATCCGGTAGGTACGAACATCGGTTGTGACTGTCACAATCAGTAAAACGGCCAATATTACATACCTGACTTCCATATAACACCTCCCAACCATCATTTCTATCAAAAAGGCAAAGAATAATTACCATTAAAAAGGTAACGGTAAATGCAAAAGACCTTATTTATTTATCGTAACAATAATGTAATTCATTAATAGCTGCACGCCTATTAATGATCGTCTTTGTTATGCCGATAAACATATTGAAATATACCCTGCAAACCTTGTGAGACTAGTTATTCAGGGTATAAATGCAGTAGAAAACTCGGTGTAAATGGGCTGGAGGTATTCTGAAATGAAACGGATGAGAAAATCGGTAGCAGTATTGATGGCAGTAATTCTTTTATATAGTATGATAGGCAGCTCTTTGTCTGTTGTGTTTGCAGCAGGTCCAAGTGTAAAGATCAAAGTGGACAATTATCAGAACGGAACATTGGACATCAGCTGGAGCCACCAATTAGCAGGGGTAAGGGCAGCAGTAGTATCCTATCACAAGCCTAACCCGGATAATACGGTTACTGTGGTAACCTCGGGTGCGATTCTGATGGGAAACACCGCAAGCATTTCAAACCTTCAGGCCGACTACATATATGATATCAGTGTTGCATTGTACAGTGAGGTTGACGCGGACAACAACCCGGTTGGAGATCCGATAGGAAGAGGTCTTCTTTTCTATCTGCCGGTGATGACCTTCAGTGCGGGCGCATCTGCCCAGAGCGTCCTGCCGGTACAGGGCGGAGGGTTTGAAATTGGAGCGACACCGAAGCTGCAAATCAGTTGGAAGGTGCCCAGGATATATCGTGACGGCGATGTAGCGATTTATCCCGAAACAGATCCGGACAGCAGCAACAATGGCATTGTAAGGGCTGATACGAACGACGCCCTGCAATATATCAACGATGCATATTTAAAGATATATGGCACGGATAAAAAGATTCAAAAGCTCAATTACAATATCAACATTTCTACAGACCTAGGTAAAATTGACTCAGGCTCGAATCAGTCTTCACTTCAGGTGGAACAGACGTTAACCGGCTATACGGTAAAGGTTTCTCATTCAACGAGTACAGCAGCGGTTCAGATAGGTTCAGACGGATTTGCCAGCTTTGAGCTTTGGGGCAGGGCTGATGAGAACTCTACTGTACCTACACCCTCAGGCATTCATGTGCTGCCGGATGATGAAATACTTCCCGGTACGGTATACTATATGAACATTAAGCCTGTCTTTTTAGACACTGCTTCAGTAAATGTAGATGCAGTGACAGTTGGAAAGCCTTCGGATTGGAATGGAAGTATGCTCTCGGGGGAGCGGGCTTATACCAATACTCCTATCCGTTTTCAGCTTACCAAGGATAGTGCGAATAATATTTATGTAAAAATATATAAAATCAATCAGGGGAGTCTTGACCTGCCCAGACTGTATTATGAAGTACAGGCCATCGATGATCCCTCTATCAGCGGAGACTGGGTTGTCAAGAAAACCATGGATGACTCCTACTTCAGCGGTGTTTCAGCTGTGACTGTTATAACCGGAGTAAATCCCAATAACACAGTCTACTATAAAATTGTGGTAAAGTCAGACAGCCCTGAGGACAGGCTGGAATCCTTGCCCCTGCCCTATACGTTGGTTGTGGACAGCAGCAGACCTCCGCTGCCAACAGGCATTGCAGTAGTTGACAGGACGTTGAATACACAAACGGTTACTCCCACATCAGGGACTTCCATTATCGTGAAATCATCCGATGTGACAATATCCTGGGATAAGCCGCTCAACTGGAGTACCATAAAAAACGACCTGTATTTTCACTTTCTCCTGAATACGAGTCAGGCGGAGATCGAAACAGACCAGGCTCTTTTTGTAAATGACTATCACTGGGGGAATTACCCGGCAAAATACCAGTTGGTGAAGTATGTGAGCGCTATTTCCCCAAAGATAAAAGAAGAGGGGAACAGGCTGACCTATACCATAAATGCCTTTGATCTTTTCACATGGGAAGATGCGACAGGAAATTCTGCCGGTAATAATATACCGAAGCTGAATGATACCTATCCGGATTTCCTTATACCCAATACCGTGTACTATTTGCAGATGTATACGACAAAAGGCTCAACATATCCGCCTACCGACATGTCCGACAAATCTATCATATCCAGCTTTACCACATTAAACGGCGTTGAGCTGGATGTGCCTCTGCCCATGGGATTTGAAGTGTCCGACAATGGAAAGGATACCTCTGTCAGCCCGGCAGCTATTTATATTGAGCTGAAGATGGATAAGATCATGAATCTGGACTGGAACAACTATACGGATAAATATAATGTAGCCGGTCATTCTTATAACATTTATTATGATATTTATATGAGCCCTCATTCGGACAAGAATTATTTGATGATCGGGACAACGGAGGACCTTCATGGAGATGTGGACTTTATCGGTGCAGATGACATTCAAAGCACGTCCATTAAAGCCAGGATATCCGATTTTACGACACAAAGCGCTATTAATCTGTTTGGTCATAAGCTGCAGCCCAATACCACCTATTACTTTAAAGCTAAAACGAGGCTTGTCGTTAAAAACACAACCAGCTCTGCTGTTATCGTTTCGAAGGAGTCAGACATTTTTACAGCCGTTCTTCCGGTTACAACAACGGTGTTAGTTGTAAGTCCACCGGACGACAGCCAGAGAAAGCCGCTGGCACCTACAGATTTTTCTATTGCGGTAGACAGTGACCAAAATCAGAAGTTGTCCGGTAATAAGGTCACATTCACCTGGAAGCGGCAAGAGAACGATGTCGTTTATGAACTGATCCGTACAACACAGAAGGTAAGACCTGCCGACCAGATCAGCAGTTATAACAGTGACCCTGAATATTTGAGCTTCCTGCAGGTATATAGCAACTTCACTGACAGCGGCAATCATCGAAGGTTTTATATTGATCCTGCAAACCCGACTGCCTATGGCGGAGATTTCACCTATGATCCTGCCACAAAGATTTGTACCTTCACAGTGGATCAGAGAATGTTCCCCAACAAGCTGTACTATTTCAGCTTAAAAACAGTGAGGGTAAATCCGGCAAGAGCTCCATTGACGCCATCTTCGGAAAGTGTGTGGGTCTCCATACCGGTCACCACTTCTCTTATAGAGGCGCCGGCCTCGCTGGAGGTTGTTGTAAAATCTGAACTGGGCTTTTTCTGGAGGGATGATACTGTAGGACTGACGGCTGAAGACTACAAAATTTATGTAAAAGGTTCATCGGATGCGGATTACAAGCTGATGACGCGCTCTCAGGCGACTATTGTGAAAGACAAGGACGGAGAAACCTATTTTGGCAGGGTGACCGGGCTTAAGCTGAATTCCTATTATGATATTCGGGTTACAAAGGGAGTCAACACCCCTGTTTTTGATAAAACCGGTATGAAGACAAGGGATGGATACCATGAGCTTGAAATCAAATGGATCGGAATAAAGCAGGACAATTATTCAAACTATGAAATTGCATTGATGGTGGAGGGGAGCAGTGAATATACTGTGCTTGCCCCGACAGATCTGGAGCAATATGTTAACAGCAATGGCTCCATACTGCCGTATTATACCGAAGAGACTGCGCGAACAGTGAACACGGACGAGCTGTACTATCACGCTAAAATCAAGAGCGCGGAAGTCGTACTTGCCGGCGGAATTACGACGCATCAGCAGCTGCGTTCCAATACCAAATACTATATTAAGGTGAGAGCTGTTAAAGTAGATGCGACAGAAACGGATTTCATCGCCTACTCGAAATTCATTGGGCCTGTCGATACCCGAACGGAGTTTAATCAGGATGACTATGACAATACAGACCGTGAAGAACAGCAAAAGGCGACCTTCCTGGACCGTATGGACCAGCTCGAGAAGGGCTATTACTGGAGGGTTGCGATAGGCAACAACAGCGCCAGCAAAATACTGCTTAAAGGTGACAGGGTAGCTGACGCCCTCAGAAATTCATCCGGGGATTCATTTACGATTGATATGACAAATATTTCGGTTAACATCAGCACGGACGAAATCTATGTACCGGTGACCGTTATCAAGGCCATGAATTCACTGAACAAGAGCCTTGTTGTCAGAACCTCCGGTGCGGAGCTGCTGCTTAGACCGGATTCTCTTGACGCTTCCGGCAACGATCAGTTTAAAGAGATCCTCAGTAGGCAGGATGTTAAGGATCTCTATGTAAGGCTGACGATTTTCCGGACTACCGCCTCTTCAACGGCGCTGCCATCCAACACCGCGCGGGTATCGGACTTTAACGAGCTGGATATACAGGCACTTGGCCTGTCCAAAACAGATAGTGATCTGAAGAAGATGTTTCACGACAAGCTATATGATAAAGACAGCGGGCTGGTCAGCGAGAAGCTCAATATGCTGCTCAATACCTATGTAGGAACCGGAACAGGATCATCAGAATTAATCAATCAATACACACAAAGTCTGGTGGATATGATTGAAAAAGAGCTTTCGAATTATATTGACAGTACGATGCAATCCGTCAAGCTGAGCAATACGGTCAAAGAGATTACGACCTTTGGTGCTCCGGTCTCGGCGAATCTGACATTCAACAGCAGTAAGGGTGTCAAGCTCCCGTATGTTTTGTATGATGGTTCGTTGGCCTGGCAGAAAATCACTACCAACACAGTACAGAATTCCAGTGTCCGGTTTAATCTTTTGAAAACAGGAAAGTATGTGATTCTGGTTGCTCAGTCCAATATCGGCGACATACCGGAGGGACATTGGGCGGAGAGCTATATTACAAGCCTTTCTTCAAAATATGATTTGGGGGATGTGTTTGCCGGTATCAATAATAACTTTATGCCGGAAAATAAAGCGACCTGCAGAGAAGTAGTGCTGCTGTACGAGAAGGTTATTGGAAAGTCGGCGGAGAATACCGGTCTGGATATCCGGCAGAAAAATGCGAGGCTCGGACTGGATGGCATTATCAGCTCCAACTCGCTGGCCAAAAATGTAAAAAGGCAGGAAACGGCTGCGGTACTACTAAAGCTGTTTTCTGTGAAGAAGGGTGTCAACGCGGCCAGCCTCAAGCCGGGCAGTAGGATTACCATCAAAGATGAAGGCAGTATCGGTGATGACTATTTCAATCCGGTGCTGATGATTGTTGACATGAAGATTATGAGTCTGGATGGAAGCGGCAGTTTTTATCCAGGCAATCAAATGACCCGGGCTGAAGTAGTCGCATCTTTTGCCAAGATGCTGCAAATGACCGGGGATCTGACCTGACGTTTGTCAACCATAACAATATCGATATGGGTATTGGTAATTTGGTATTAGGTATTTTTGTATTAGCAATTTGGTGTTCGACATGAAACAGAGAAACGTTCTCTTGTTTCGCCGGGAAAGGATATGGGATGATGACGAAGAAAATAATATGTGCTGCTTTAACAGCAATTTTGCTTCTGCAATATGGCTGGCTTGTTCCGGTTCGTGCGGCAGTGAATGTACCTCAGCCTGCGCCGGAGAAGCTCCGGGTTGAGGCTATAAACAATACGGCTCCGAACATAGAACCTCCCATAGGGTACAATGAATTTGACAAATACTATGCCGACCTGAAGAGTGACAAGCTGGGCATCCCGGTAGGAGTACCTTCTCCGGGGATTTATCTCAACTACTACTTGCAGGAGGTCAATAAGGGATACAAGCCTGTGAAGCCGGTCGTGCTGAAGGAAGGTAATATACCTGCGGAGACCAGTGCTGTCAATATGCGGCGAATGAAGGATTTATCCTCTGGTACGGTTTATTACGCCTATTCGAAAGCATATTATACATACACCAGCGAGGGGACTACCTATACCAGCAGTGAATCTACCGCATCCAACTCCGTTAAATTCCTGACGGACATTGCCATTGATGCTTATTCCTATGGTCCGAACCAGATCAAAATTGAGTGGGACGACGTTTGGAATTCCGGCAAGAGAATGGATTACAAGCTATATGTATCAGAAAACAAAACCTTTACCAACGCCCCTCCCATCTACATCGGGCAGGAGCAAATCAGCCAGAACGGCCCGGTTACAGTGAATGAAGCAACCGGAAAACTGGAGTATATTCATACCGTGAGAGATCCGGGAAGAGTGTATTATATTAAGCTGATGCCCGACACCACAGAGACTGAACTGAAGCGGTCTGCAGAAAGCAGGACGGTTGCCGTCAGCAGCTACATACTGGCCAAGACCACTAAGATGTCCATAACACAGGACGGAACTATCTGGAAGCTGGAGTGGAGTCCTGTTGTTACCGGTTTAGCAGACAGTACCATCAAAGTGACATACCAGATATACAAAGGAACCGGGACGGGTAGCAGTATCGAGCAGTACCTTGCCGCTGTCGACGACACGACCTTTTTCCTGACGCTTCAGACGGGAGAAGAAAATAATTATTATGTGATTAAAGCCATTATTACCCGGAATGGAGAAGATGTATATCCGGGAATAAAAGTGCAGTCACAAAAAATATATGTCCGGGAATCCGAAGTGCCTTCCACGCCGGGTACTCCCGAGATTGTTGACGAGTTTAAAAATGCGAACAGTACCATCATCTCCTATAAGGATGAACTAAAGCCTGACAGCGCAACAGTATTGTGGAAGGCGCCATTAAAAGGGAACGGCGACGTGGATACGAATGTCAAATACGATATCTGGATGATTTCCGACCCCAACCTCCTTGACGATCCGCCAACCAATACACTCATTGCGTCTTCCGTAAAAATGAATGAAAGTAATTTTGTTAAAAGCGGAACAAGGCTGCTTGGATACAAATTCAAAATCGACGGACTGGTGCCTAACTCTACGTACTATTTTAAAATTGTTGCGAAAAAGGAGTATGTGGATTTTGTTGATAATGAACTGGCCAATGTTACATTGATTTCTGATCCTGCCATGAAGGTTATTATCACTCCCACCCTTGGGCCGATCAATCAGCCTGTTGTGCCCGGAAGACCACCCTTTGCCCTGAAAAAGGACAGTCAGGGATATGATATGGTTACCACAGGCTCGGCAGTGGTTACGCTTAAAAATATGTGGTATGAGGAATATGTGGAGCCTTTGGACGGAGGCCTGTCCTCGTGGCGTTACATAACTCCGGAGGATCTGGAAGCGACCAGTCCCGGTGCTATCGAAGCGATTGATAACGGCAAAGCAGACCCTCTAAAATACCGCAAGGTGGTATATGATGAGGGAGTGACCATTGACGTAGGCTGCGTGGAATACACCGAGGGTATTGATTATAATAATATTGGCAATCTGCCCACTAATAAAATTATTGGATTCTCGACGGCAGCCAATGATCCCGCCGAAGATCCTTTGAAAGCCCCCGACAAGCTAAGGCACAATGTAGATATTACCATACCGGATTTGAAACCCAACACCACCTATGTGCTGTGGATAAGAGCAGCCAGGAGGAGCGTGAATCTGATTTCGGGCCCGTCAGATCCGATTATCATCACGACGCATCCGGAATTGCCGATAACCATTGAAAAACCAACCGTTCCGGTTTTTAACTATAATGATGCGTCGGATACTCACATTGATTTAGGCTGGAATGTTCATCCGCAATATACCTATTATCTGGAGTATGGGACTACCGACAAACGCAGCAGTGCATCAGGCAAGGTAACCATCACACCGGATGATCTTAAAGGTACATCCTTCTATCGGGTGAAGGATTTGAAACCGGATACACTGTATTACTTCTGGATACAGGCTGAAGCAACAAATACTGCCGGAGATACAAAACGATCTGATTTCAGTGATTCCTATCTGGTCAGGACGAAGAAGGACATTCCGCCTGCCACACCAAGGGGCTTTGGTGTAAAAGGTACTCCGGGTGCTGTAACCAAAAACAGTATTACTTATGAATGGATCATGGAAGAGGGCATGCAATACATTCTGGAAATTGCCGGAAGTGTTGCTTATGCCGATGCCCAAAGGTTTGAAATCAGCGGTGCATCGGAGTATACAGTCAGCGGCCTGAGATCGAATTACCGGTATTATGCCAGACTATATGCTTATGATCCTGCAAAGAAACTGGCATCAGAGCCGACTCAGAGTGTAACGGTAAGGACGCTCCGCAGCAGTGATGACTATGACTCCAGCGAGGATATTGAGGATGTCATTAGCGGCGACTTTATTATCAAGGATAAGGTTGCCGTAAATGGTGTCTGGACGATAAGAATCACAGGTGTCAATGCGGACCGGTTTGTACAGCATGTGCAGACAGACCGTGTTCTTGATTACGGTATTGACCTGAAGGTAATGCCTTCGGGTACAAAGGTCATATCGGTGCTGATTTCACAGAAGGTATTTAAAGCGCTTGGTATGCTCGGAGAAAATCTTCATATTAAGACCGTGAGGAATACCATTACGATACGGCCAGGCGTACTGGCGGATGAAAATGGTTTGTATGGGTCAGCGGTTTCTGAAGCCAATTTTAAAATTGACATCACGCTGGATAGTACGGCCAATAGCAGCAATACAAGAAACCTGACCTTCAAGACTCCAATTACACAATTGGATATCGGCATTTCAGATGGCATCGTTGAACCCCTGTATCATCTGAAAAAGCCACTCAAGGTGCAGTATGAGTATACTGCAGCATCCTGGTACACACTGGGCCTGACATCGGGCTATGTGCTTCCTGCATCCGCTGTCGTATGGAAAAAAGCGGAGTCCTCCGGTGTTTTTGATGCTGACAGGAATCTTGGCGTTCTCAGCTTTGATACGCTGACTACAGGGCGAATGGCAATAGGAGAGATAGGCTCCAATTATTACGATGATATTTCAAAAAGCTATGCCAGGA
Source organism: Bacillota bacterium (assembly GCA_023435925.1). GTDB lineage: Bacteria > Bacillota > Clostridia > Acetivibrionales > DTU013 > JAEZLF01. The sequence continues at coordinate 24,566 of JAEZLF010000151.1, read as the reverse complement.
GCTCCATTGTAAATGTGGCATCCGTTTATGAGCTGAAGGCTGTTTCAGGCAGGAAGTTTGAACCCGGTAAAGAGCTGACCATTGGCGATGGTGCAAAGTTTATGCTGGATATACTGGATGTGGAGTATGGAAGCAATTATATGACCCTTGCTGTAAAAGCCGGTATTGTTCAGAGCGCCGACAGCGGCAGTCCAACCGCTATCTGCACGAGAGAAAAGCTCATTGCGATGGCGGTGCGGGTATGCGAACTAAAAACAAAGCAAAAAGCTGCAGCTACTGCTGGCGATACTGGTGCTTATAAGGATATTGGCGAGGTGAGTGCCCCGTTGCTTTCAAAAATAAAATTTGCGCAGGAAAATGGTGTTATCACAAGCAGATTTTCCGATATGCTTGGTCCGAAGGATCCGGTTACTCGAGCAGAATCCATGGTTTTAATTGAAAAAGTACTACGATATGCAGGTGAAATTTAATATTTTGAGTTTTTGTTTATTTTCATAAAACAGTCTATATATCCAGTAATAAAGCGGGATATAGAAATTTTTCATGTATATGCCCCCCTTCATGCGGCAATAATTCTATAAGGTTATCCTTTAAGGATTATCGTAAACAAGGGGGGCTTCGTAATGAAAAGGTATATATTCATAATTTTTATATTTATTTTAGTAATCTCCACTTTTTTTATATTCATGCAACCAAATCAACAAATCAACTCCACAGCTTCGATTATTACAAATGCCTTTTATGCAACCGGTGCAAAAGCGGTTAGTACAGAAATTTATATGACCGGAAGTGTCGAAGAAAAAATTCTTGAAAATCGTGATATGCAATATAAGTTTGTTCATGACATTATTATAGGTGCCGGCGGCCGTTTGGAGGAAGGAGAACCTGTTTTATCCTTTATTGATAATGATGATTACTTTGGATCCGAATCAGAAGGTGTGATTCATCTTACCGGCAGTATGCGTGTGAGCATGATGAAGAGCAAGCAGAAAGGGTCAGAGGAGGATTATCGACTTTCCGTCAGCTTTACCGATACATCACAAAATCCGGATGTGGAATCGGTGGCAGCGGGAATGAAATCCATATTGAAAAAATATGGCGTAAATCCGGACGTAAATATATGTATTACCGGAAGTCTGGATGGAAATTTACAGGAAAGCGAACTGGAGGCAATATGCGAAAAGGTTTTCATAAGTGCCGGAGCAGGCCGGGTAGAAGGAATATATGATAAAGGGCTGATCAGTGTTGCGGCATTTTCGCCTTCCATACATGACTCAATCAGCATGAATGGCAAGCTTGTAAATCTAAATGTCGCTGTAAGGTATAATTCATACGAAGGCAAAACGTACATATGGCTGGCAACTCCTGTTATTACGACGGAATATTGAACAACATCAGTGATGAGCATAATTAAGCCATATAGAAAAAAAGCCCGGGATAAGGGGAGGATAGCAGTGTCAAAATTAATTATTACGGAAGGCAAACCGTTAAAAGGTAATGTGCGTGTAAGCGGCGCAAAAAACTCCGTACTTCCGATCATTGCGGCATCGTTGCTTACGGATGGCAGGTGTACCATTGATGAGATACCATATCTGAACGATGTGAAAATTATGTGTGATCTTGTGAAAACATTAGGTGCATCCGTAGAAATTTCCAACGATCAAACCAAATTGGAAATCTCCTGCAGATCGCTTTCCAATTCTACAGCTCCTTACGAGCTTGTTAACAAAATGCGGGCTTCATTTCTTGTAGCCGGGCCTCTTCTTGCCAGAACAGGTACTGCGCGGATATCACTTCCCGGAGGCTGCGCCATTGGGTCAAGACCGGTGGATCTTCATTTAAAAGGCTTTATAGCATTAGGTGCCACCATCAATCAGGGACACGGTTATATTGAGGCCAGAAAAAGCGGAAGACTGAAAGGAGACAAAATTTATCTGGACTTTCCAAGCGTTGGCGCTACAGAGAACATTATGATGGCGGCAGTTCTGGCAGAGGGAATGACAACGATTGAGAATGCGGCAATTGAACCTGAAATCGTTGATCTTGCCACCTATTTGACATCAATGGGTGCGGATATTAAGGGTGCAGGCACCGATACCATCAAGATATCCGGAGTCTGTGAACTAAAACCGGCAAATCATGCTATCATACCGGACCGGATTGAGGCAGGCACATATATGGTAGCTGCGGCAATTACAGGAGGAGATGTCACGGTAGAAAATGTTGTAGCGGACCATCTCAAGCCTGTGAGTGCCAAGCTCCGGGAGGCGGGGGTAGAAGTATCGGAGGAGCTTACTTCGATACGTGTCAGAGGAAGAGAATTGAATGCTTTTGATGTTAAAACACACCCGTATCCGGGTTTTCCGACCGATATGCAATCACAGATGACTTCGCTGATGAGTGTAGCCTGTGGCACAAGTATGGTCATTGAAACAATATTTGAAAATCGGTTTATGCATGTGTGTGAGTTGAAAAGAATGGGAGCCAATATCAAGATTGAAGGCAGAAGTGCAATTGTTGAGGGCTGTAAAAGACTCACGGGAGCAAAGGTGAGAGCGACCGATCTGAGGGCGGGTGCCGCTCTGATACTGGCCGGACTCAGAGCCGAAGGGACAACAGAAATTATGGATATTGATCACATAGACAGAGGATATATCAGAATTGATGAAAAGCTGAGGAACCTGGGGGCTGAGATATTCCGCGTAGAGGAATAAGCAAGGCAGGCGAATCAATTTATACGGCATACTTTTTTTGACTTCGAATAGAATGTACGAAGGACATACATTCCTTTGACATTTTACGGAGGTCAGGATGAAGAAGCTTGTTTACTATGCCGGCATGATGTTAGCTGTGATCATATTGTTGCCTATGTTTATTGTAAAAGGGTGCGGAAAGCCGGTTGCAGAAAAACCTTTCGTTGAAACAAAGGATAGTGATCTATACAAAATCAGGGTTTATAATTCTACCCTGAACAAAACTGCAGAAATGGATCTGGAAGAATACATAAAAGGCGTTTTAGCTGCAGAGATGCCGGCTGATTTTGACCCTGAGGCTTTGAAGGCTCAGGCTGTAGCGGCCAGGACTTTTGCATATGGCAGGCTCTCAGGAGTATACAAATCAAAGCTTGGGGTACATGATGGTGCGGATATCTGTACAGACTCCACCCATTGTCAGGCATGGATCAGTAAAGAGGATGCCATGAAAAAGTGGAGTGCATTTTTTGCAGCAAGAAACTGGAACAAAATATCGAATGCGGTTCATAACACAAAAGGTATGATTGTAGTTTATGATGGAAATATTGCCAATACTCTGTTTCATGCCAGCAGTTCAGGCCGGACGGAGAATGCAGAAGAAGTCTGGTCAGGCGTTGCGGTACCTTATCTCAGAAGTGTTGCAACCAGCGGAGAAGAGATGTCAAAAGGATATATTACCTCTGTTCTGATAAAGAAGTCCGATTTTATCAATAAATTAAGCAAAGCATATCCAGATGCGGAGTTTGATGGGAATATCCCGGAGATTAAAATAATTGATTATACGACCGGTGGAAGAGTAAAAACATTGGAGATTGGAGATGTTAGATTGAAAGGGACTGAGTTCAGGACCCTTCTTAATTTGAGATCAGCTGATTTTGAAATAGAGATAATAAAGGACGAAGCAGTGAAAATTACGACAATGGGTTATGGACATGGGGTGGGAATGAGTCAGTGGGGAGCAGATTCATTAGCGAAAAAAGGCGGTAATTATATAGAGATACTGAAGCATTATTATACCGGTGTGGAGGTTGTTTCAATCAAGAATTTCGAGCAACATCATGCATTTCAAACGAAATAATTTCATGCCATATGTATATTGTTGCCATACGCGGAAACAATACTATATGGAGGTGGAATTTGTGAATATGAAAAAGTTATTTCCAGATGAGAAAGGAACAAAGAAAGGTGTCAGGGAGTTTCTTGACAAAAAGGGCTTTTATATTGTCCTGTTATTATGTATAGCTGTTGTGGCCGTTACCGCAATATTTGTAACTACTCGCAACGCTACTTCCGAGCCGCCTGATTATGAGGCCAGGAACATAACTCCGATAGGAGATGAGGATGATTTAGCTATTACAGAGGATGATCAACTCAACGCTCAGCAACCTGAAGATACACAGGCATCAGCGCTTGCGGGCCAGCAGTCCGATATCGGCAAGCCTGCTTCTATTACAGACACGGAAGATAACAGTGCAGTTAAGCCTGATGAAAACGAAGCCAAAAAGGATGCTCCAAAGGATACACCAAAAGACACACCAAAGACTGATAAAACGACACCGAAATCATCTGGTTCCAAGAGCAATACACAACCGAAACAGCAAAGCTTCACCATGCCTGTGATTGGTGATATATCGCTTGAATTTGCAAAGGACAAGCTGGTATACTCCAAGACTCTTGAGGAATGGCGTGCCCATGCTGGCGTTGATATTGCAGCTGACAGGGGAACTCCTGTGAAGGTTGTCGCGGATGGAGTAATCGTTGATGTCAGAAATGATTCGTACTATGGAATTACAGTAGTTGTGGATCATGGAAATGATCTGGAGACTTTATACAGAAATCTGGCGTCGGATGAAACGGTTACAGTGAATCAGAAGGTGAAACAGGGAGAGGTAATCGGGAGCGTTGGCAACACAGCTGCAGATGAATCGGCAGAGCAGCCGCACCTTCATTTTGAAGTTTTGAAAAAAGGTGTTACCGTAGATCCAATGACATATTTACCTAAGTAAAACGATTACATGACGAAGCGGATCCTTTTCAAAAGGCGATCTGAAGGGTATCTAAAGCATTTTAGTCTGACTGAAGCACTTTAGTCTGAATACAAAGCAAAAGCCGTGTTCGAAATTTTCCATATTCTTTGTGGTAATTTCTCACGGCTTTGCTTTGTTATGTCTTTTTTCCCATCCATGCTGCTTTAGGGATATAAGGCTGCATGTAAAAAATCATATTCCGGATCCGGAATGACTTTTTGCAGCAAAATCATATTTAAATCATATCGATTCCCCACAAGGCATATATATACTGTAGTGATACAAGGTGCAGGCCCGTTCCGCCAAATCAGTAACAATGGATAAACAAGAGCAGCAGTCATTCCTTTGCCCAAAAAGGTTCGTACTGCCGGAAAGTTGTATATATTACCTGCGATAAAGCAGATAGATACCGAAGTTGTGACATTTCACCACAGTATGACTTAAAGAGGGGGGTACGCAGTTGAAGGGATATATTGAAGAGAGGGCAGTAGAACTAGCCAACTATATCATCGACAAAAAGACAACCGTGAGGGCAGCAGCTAAAAAATTCGGAATTAGTAAAAGTACGGTACATAAGGATGTAACAGAGAGACTCAGCAAAGTGAATGCAGAACTGGCGGATCATGTCAGGATTGTGCTGGAGGAAAACAAGGCGGAACGGCATATCAGGGGTGGAGAAGCAACAAAGGCAAAATATCAGGGAGGAAATGCAAAGGTGGTTTGAGCCGCTGAAAAATAATAGTTATGAACATGGCAGGAGCTGAAACAAAGTCTATATTTGTTTCAGCTCCTTTGCATGCCATATATGCCCCTTCTGTAATCTTGATGTTTGACTAATGCCAATATTCAAAATATAATGAAACTACAAGTTGAAATCGGCTTTTAAATACAGTGCCAACCGGCAGTCACATTAAGATTATTTTGTGAAGGGGATTTAAGCTTTGATTACACTGAAAGAAATTGCTCAAATGTGCGATGTTTCAACGTCGACCGTATCCAATATATTAAATGGCAAAAAGAAGGTCAGTGAGGCCACGAAGCAAAGGATACTGGAGGTTGTGAAGCAGACCGGCTACCAACCTAATTATTTCGCACAGGGCATAAGAAAACAAAAGACAAATATTATCGGTATCCTGACAGAAGAGTTAATCCAGTTCAGTTGTCCACCCATTATTGAGAGGATTATAGCTTTTTGCGAAGATATGAATTACAGGACGGTGCTGATCAACATGCGCCTGTATGACAGATGGAGAAATACATGGTATAAGGATGAGAATAAATACCAATCCGTATTGAAGCCTGCTATTCAAGAATTACTTTCTATAAAAGTTGATGGGATCATATATGTTGCAGGACACGGAAGGATTATCAACTGCTTTCCCGACGATTTCAAGGTTCCGGCCATGGTGACATATGCATATTCAAAGTCACCGAAATTTACTTCCGTCGTAATAGACGATGAAAAGGGCGGATATGATATGACACGGTATCTCATTTCAATGGGACACCGTAAGATTGGCGTAATTGCCGGAACTGCCGATAATATGCATACTCAAAAAAGAAGTCTCGGGTACCAGAAGGCGCTGTTTGAAGATCAGATCCTTTATAACCCGGATTGGGTCAGATATGGAGACTGGGAAAGACAGTCCGGCTATCACGAGGTGGGAAAGTTGATCAGAGAAGGCGTTACGGCCATTTTCTGTATGAATGATACAATGGCAGCAGGTGTATATGACTATCTATATGACCACGGATTGAAGGTTGGAGAGGACATATCCGTTGCCGGATATGATAATAATGAGGTATCCGCATATTTAAGGCCGGCTCTTACGACAAATGAGATACCATTTACACAAATCGGTGAAAAATCGGCGGAGATCATGATAAGTAAACTGACACAAGGTAGTAAATGCAGTAATACCGCACAGATCATTAAAATACCATGCCAAATCATAAAACGTGGATCTGTTAGAAAAATATAATTAAAACGGTTGACTTAAAAAGGTTACATGTAAAAGCCAAGTTGGTATGAGGCAACAATACATGTTCTTTTTTTTTACATATTTTTCACATAAATCACAAATTCAATACACGAATTATAAAATGCATAAAAACGATTTACCAATGTAGGGTAGTTCTATATCTTTTCTAAAATTGTTTAAACTGTACAAATATTAGTAAAGGTTTTGAGTATAAATAATGATACCGTATAATTAATTTCTAGAATAAGTTGACATATGTTGACGTTGACAATTATAATATACAATAAGTAGTAAAACGATAAACATATTTGCATAGTGTGTTGGAAAACGAAAAGGAGATTTATGAGCAGAATCGCGATAGAGACAGCACATAAAATAATTCCTGTAACAAAGAATTTATACGGAATCTTTATCGAGGACATCAACAGGGCGGCAGATGGGGGCTTGTATCCTGAGATGATCAGGAACAGGACGTTTGAGGATTCAATCCCGCCTGTGGACTGCACAACACAGGATAATGACTATGCAATACTTTCCTCTTCAGGCTGGCGAGATGAATTCAATCATGGGGAAGGTCTATCCAGATGGATTCGTAATAATTATACAGCGTATACGGCTATTCCGGCTTGGTATTGCCAAAATGCCAGAATAGAACTGGATACTGGGGATACACTGAACGAACATAGGCAGGCAGCACTGGAGGTAGACTTCCAAAAGGAAGGCTGCATCTGGAATACCGGATATTGTGGTATTCCCCAAAAAGCAGGTGCCTCCTATGTTTTTTTTATGTTTGCCAAATCAGATGATGAAAAAAGGCTGACCGTCTCTGTAAAAAAGGGAGAACAGGTCTTCTGCAGTACAGAGTTTACAGTGAACAGTACGGCATATTCCCGGTATGATGCAGTATTCATTGCAGAGGCGGACTCTACCGATGCAAAGCTGGAGATTCGCTGTCATGACGGTGGGAAAGTAAAGCTGGGATTTGTTTCATTGATGCCGGCAGATACTTATATGGGACATGGACTTAGAAAAGATATTGTTGAAAAATTAAAAGCTTTAAAACCGAAATTCTTGAGATTTCCGGGCGGGTGTATTGTGGAAGGTTTTACCCCGTCGACGGCAATGCGTTTTCGTAATATAGTCGGACCTGTATGGGAACGGCCAGGTCATCTGTTGATGTGGCATTACCGTACATACAACGGCTTGGGATTCCACGAGTACTTACAGCTCTGCGAGGACCTCGACATGGAACCGCTGTATGTTTTTAACTGTGGAATGACTTGCCAGGCCAGAGAATCTGTATTAATGGAAGGAACTGACCTTGAAGAAATGATTCAGGATACACTGGACGCAATCGAATATGCAGTTGGTCCCAAGGAAAGTAAATGGGGAAAGCTGCGTGCGGATATGGGTCATCCGAGGCCTTTCAAAATGAACTATATGGAGATCGGAAACGAGAATTCCGGTTACGATTACCAGGAACGATATATGAAATGTCGTGATGCAATTCTTCAACGTTATCCATGGATCAGATTCGTGGCCAATATCCATGTCGAGGAGCAGGGCCTGCCTGCTGACATTGTGGATGAGCATTTTTACAATACAGCAGAGTACTTTGCCGAAAATACGCATTATTTTGACAAATACGACAGAAAAGGACCTGAGATATTTCTAGGCGAGGTCTCAGTAGTCAGGGGATATATGGGTCAGTTATATGGGGCTCTTGGGGAAGCGGCATTTCTTGTTGGTGCCGAAAGGAATCAGGATGTAGTTACTTTTATTTCCTATGCGCCGCTGCTTGAAAATGTGAATTATAACTCGTGGTTTCCCAACATGATCCGATTCAATAATTCTACAAGCATAGGAATTCCGTCATATTATGTCTGGAAGCTGTTTGGCAATAACAGGGGAGAAAACATCGTATATTCTACCGGAGAAACAAGGAATATATACAGACCGGTGAAAGGAATGGGGTCCATACTTGGAGCACCCGGATTGCGCTTCCGAAATGCGAAATGGAACGGGAAGGAAATTGAAGTTACCCATGAGCTAATGGGACATATTGAGAAGCAATCAGACTTTTTCTGTGTGACAGCTCCGGACCGGGCGCAGTTAGAAGAAAGCAAGAAATTGTCCGGTATAGACCCCGAAAAGGGTTTTGTGGTTTTTGGTGAAGAGGATGCTACTGCGGGTGATTTCGAGGTAGAGATTTTTGCTGATGACCGCAGAGAGATTACAATTGGTGTTTATAGTTCAAGAGTTCCCAAATCAGTCTATGTCCCCGACGAGACAAACCCGCCCAGAGAGTGGAATGGAGAGAATGTTAAACCATTCCTGTGGAGTATCAATAATGGAGTCAGTACATTTGTTGAGAAGGCACATCCTCACAACATCGCATTATCTCCAACTGTTGAAGTTGAACTGAAAGCGGATGAATTTAACTGGTTCCGTTATGAGGCGGATGGAAAAAGGATGCGATTATACCTGAATCGGGAGCTTGTGCATGAGGCAGCCGTTCCGACCTTTCAAGCCTTGACTTGGATTGCAAGTGATACGGATTCAGAAATATTTATTAAAGCTGTTAATATGTCTGAGGAAGAAGATGACATTGAGATGATTCTGGACTGTGATGTGGACAGCCGTTACGAGGCAGATGTCATCAGCGGTGAAAAAACAGCAGAAAATGGCTTTGAGCATCCGCAAAACGTATGCGATGTTACCCTTAGCCTGAACGGAGCTGCCAGGAACTTTGTTTATAAAGCGCCTCCGTTTTCCGTAAATGTGATTAGGCTGAAAAAGCTTGTGTAAGTAGATTTTATTTTGCATTGGACAAGGGGGCTGTGTGCAATGAGGTTGATTGAAAACAAGAGAAAGGCCAGATCGTTTGTTGAGTTTCTTTACATATTGCCTTTCTTGGCTATTGTAGCTATCTTTTCGTATTATCCGCTTTATGGCTGGATTTATGCTTTTTTCGATTATAAACCTCCATTCCCGTTAACATGGGAAAAGTTTGTCGGGTTAAAATGGTTTATCACAATGATAGAGAACGAGGTAAGGGTGGCCCAGCTGATTGAGGTACTGAGGAATACCTTTGCAATTAGTGGCATAAGCCTTCTGTTTTCCTGGTTCCCAATGTTCTTTGCCGTGTTTCTTAATGAAATAAAGAACACGAAATTCAAGAGATTTGTACAGACAGTAACTACGTTTCCGAATTTTATCAGCTGGGTTCTGGTATATTCCGTTGCTTATTCTATTTTCAGCAGCACAGGTGTTGTCAATATTGTAGCAATGAAACTGGAATTAATCAGTGAACCGCAGATATTTTTAGCGTCCTCCGAGCATATTTGGTTTAAAATGTGGCTATGGCTGACATGGAAAAATGCTGGATGGGCCGCTATTATGTATATTGCAGCTATTGCCGGCATTGACGAAGAGATCATTACTGCGGCGAAGGTAGATGGCGCATCCAGAATGCAAATTATTTGGCATGTCACCATTCCAAGTCTGCTGCCAACCTATTTTGTAATTGTCATGTTAAATCTCGCCAATTTCCTATCTAATGGAATGGAACAGTTTTATGTATTCCAGAATGCTTTCAACAAGGATCATATTCAGGTTCTGGACCTGTATGTATATAATCTGGCCATGGGAAACGGAGGCTATTCTCTTTCCGTCGCTGTCAGTATGTTTAAGAGCATTATCAGTATTGTGCTCCTATGCGTGACAAATGGTATTTCTAAGATGGTTAGAGGCGATGGCTTTATTTAAGCTCATAGAGTCGGGAGGATAATGAGATGATGATCAAAAAGAAAGCACATTCACATAAAATGAAAACCAGCATAGGTGAAAAGAGCATAAACGCTGTCAACTATTTCATATATTCCATATTTGCTTTCGTATGCGTTTATCCGTTTTACTATATTTTTATTAACTCCATCAGTGCAAATAACCTGAGTGATAAGGGAAAAGTACTATTTTGGCCTTTGGAAGTACATTTTTCCAACTATGTAAATGTACTGAAGATCCCGGATTTGTTCAATGCATTAAAGATCTCGCTGGCGAGAACAATTATAGGAACAGTACTGACGGTCATTTTTGCAGCTTTTCTTGGGTATATGTTTACAAGAGAATCGTTGTGGCGCAGGAAATTCTGGTACCGCTTTGTGGTAGCAACCATGTATTTTAATGCCGGCATTATTCCGTGGTATATTACCATGATGAATCTCAAGCTGACCAACAATTTCTGGGGATACATCTGGCCGGTTGTTGTACAGCCTTTTTATATTGTACTGTGCAAGACTTTTGTCGAGTCTACGCCAAAATCACTTCAGGATGCTGCGGAAATTGACGGCGCTGGAACCCTGACAATATTCTTCAGGATCATGCTTCCAATCATTAAACCGATTCTTGCAACAATTGCAATCTTTGCTGCAGTGAACCAGTGGAACGCTTTCCAGGATACATTGCTCCTTGTGACGGATAACAAATTGTATACTCTGCAGTTCATTTTATATCAATACGTTAATCAGGCGAACTCTTTGAAGGGCTTAATAAATAACTCATCAAGTACAGCGAATCTTGCGGCGAGTCTGGCCAAGGCACAGACAGCAACCTCGATCCGTATGACGGTCACTATCTTTGTCGTAACGCCTATCATCATTGTATATCCGCTATTCCAGAGGTTCTTTGCAAAAGGCATCATGATTGGTGCAGTAAAAGGATAATGAACGACGAAGTCAAACATCGTTGTTGATTATATTAATAATTTAATTAAAGGAGGATTTAGTCATGAGTCACAAAAGGTTACTATCAGTGCTGTTGGCAATATCACTTGTTGTAACAATGGTTCTTGCTGGATGCGGAAACGCAGCAAATACCAACACGGACACACCCGCGACAACCGCAGCACCCGCAGACAAAGGAACAGAGACACCGGCAGAAACAAGCGACGAAAGTACAGCCAAAACGATTTCCCACGATAAACAGCTGACGATTGATATCTATGACGTAGCTGCTAACTATCAAGGATTACAGAGCGGGTGGTTTGACCAGGTTGTAAAGGAAAGGTTTAACCTTGCGCTTAACATTCTTGCTCCACAGGTAGCTGGTAACGCATTATATCAGACACGTATCGCTTCCGGCAATCTGGGTGATATCGTTCTTCTTGAACCTGCAGATTTTTCTGATTGTGTTCAGAACGGATTGATCAAGGACATCAGTGCAGATATCGGAAATTGGGCTAATCTGATGGATTATAAAGAACAGATTGATACGTATAACAAAGGCATACCTACGAATGAAGCGGGAAAAACCTTTGGTATCCCTTGCCAGATGACGAATACGTCACCATTATCTTATTCACAGGATGTTATTTATTCAAGCCCTCTACTCCGCTGGGATCTTTACACCGGCATTGGAAGCCCTGAAATAGCGGACTTAAACGGACTTGTGGATGTCCTGGCACAGATGCAGAAGAAATATCCTACCAATGCGGCAGGCGATAAAACCTATGCTGTAACATTATGGCCTGACTGGGATGGCGGCGACAACATGATGGGTATTGCAAATGTTGTTCAGCTGACCACATGGTATGGAGAAAAGATAAAAGGCTCTATAGTCCTCAAACCTGACGGATCATGGGGCACGATTACCGATAAAGCTGGAACCTATTACAAAATGCTTCATTTCTTGTTTGATTTACAGCAGAAGGGCTTGGTTGATCCTGATTCCAAATCACAGGATTGGAATGCTGTATATCCTAAGCTCACAGCGGGCCAGGTCTTCCTGATGTGGTACAGCTGGCAGGTAGGCTTCTGGAACACACAGGACAAACTGAAAGATGGTACGGCATTTATCTTCACTCCTGTTAAGGATCAGAGTTATTATGCTGATTCGGATACATACTATGGAAGCGGACGTGTATTTGGTGTTGGCGCAGGTGTTGACGATGAAAAGTACGCCAGGATCATGGAATTCCTTGACTGGTATGCAAGCCCTGAAGGTTTGCAGTTTGAGCATGATGGTATTGAAGGATTCAACTATACAGTTGGAGCTGACGGCAAATTTACTAAGATCAATGATAATGCGTTGATGGATAACCTGCCTGTACCTGCGGAATACGGCGGAGGCGGATTCAATGACGGTAACAATGCAATCAATCAGTGGATCGTTGAGGCCATAAGCACAAACCCGAATACGGGTGAACCCTATAACAGTAACTATTGGAGCACTTACAAGGCAGCTACACAGACACAGATGAAGAAGGACTGGGCTGCAAAATTCGGTGCAGCTGAGCCTGCAGAGTGGATGAAGAATAATAATAAGCTGGTAATAAGCCCGAATGTCAGCGTAACGCTCCCAAGCGATCCAAACGATATCGCTGTTGCTCGTAACTCCTGTGAAGAGGTTCTTGAGGAATATTCCTGGAAGATGATCTTCTGTGGCAGTAATGACAAATTCGATTCTCTGTGGGATGAAATGGTAGGGCAGATGAATGGTAACGGATTCGAAAATGTCGTGAAGTTCGATAAGGAGAAATGGCAGATTGAGTTGGATGCTAAGAATGCAGCGGCAGGTAAATAATACAATTTGTTGTTTCCTGCAGATATACACCTTAGGATAAACGAAATGCAAAGAGGTCTGTCAACCTATTATATCTTGACAGACCTCTTTTTCAAACCTTGCTATCATTACTTATTTATTTTCGGGACTGCCTGCAAATTTATTTGTCCAATTCTTCTATGATGGCGGGAATTACTTTATATAGATCACCAACGATACCATAATCGGCCACTTCAAAAATTGGGGCGTTTTCGTTCTTGTTGATGGCTATGATATAGTCGGAATTCTGCATCCCGGCAAGATGCTGGATTGCTCCGGAAATTCCACAAGCAAAATAAATTTTTGGCTTTACCGTTGTTCCTGTCTGTCCCACCTGGAAGGAATGGTCAATCCATCCGGCATCAACACAAGCTCTTGAAGAACCGATGCTACCACCCAGCTTATCGGCAAGCTGCTTCAGTAAGTCAAAGCCTTCCTGCTTTCCGATACCCATTCCACCGGCGACAATGATTTCCGCATCGGTCAGAGATGCCAACTCACCTACGCTCTTTACGACTTCCAGCACTTTTGTGCGGATATCACCTTCAGCAAAGCTTACATCCAATTTCACCAGCTCGCCCTTGTGATTTGGGTCATAATTCGCTTTATCCATGACTCCTGGCCTTACGGTAGACATCTGCGGGCGGTGGTTCGGACAGACGATGGTTGCCATCAGATTGCCTCCGAATGCCGGACGGGTTTGCTTAAGCTTCTTGTCCTCCGGGTCAATCTCCAGCTTTGTACAGTCTGCTGTCAGGCCGGTACCTGCTTTAACTGCGATGCACGGACCAAGATCACGTCCGATATGAGTAGCTCCCAATAAAACGATTTCCGGCTTGTAGGTTTTGATCGCATCATAAATGACTTTTGTATAAGCGTCTGTTCTGTATGTTTTTAACTCTTCATGATCCGCAAGATATACTTTATCTGCGCCATAAGCGAACAACTCTCCGGCAAGATGCTCTACACCGCTTCCGCAAAGGATCGCACAAAGCTCTGTTCCAATCTCCTTTGCCAGTCTTTTGCCTTCTCCCAGCAGTTCGATGACGACAGGCATGATTTTGCCTTCCCTCTGTTCGGCAAATACCCATACTCCCTTGAATGCGCTTAGGTCTTGAGCTTCTTTTTCACCCTCCACTTTTTCAATGGCGCCAAACGGGCAAACCTCTATACAGGCATTACAGCCCGTACAACTGGCTCCGATTACCGCCAGCTTATTTTCCATTGTTATCGACGAGAAAGGACAGCTCTTCACGCATTTTGAACATCCCTTACACTTATCGTTTATTACCTTTATAGCCATATTCATTCGTCCTTTCTATAACACATGTTTTTCTTTGAGTTTTCCGATCAGAGAAGCTGCCATCATCGTTGGCGTTCCGCTTAACATCTCACCTTTACCCTTCGGCGGGGGCGTAAAAGAACGGAATACCTGTGTCGGAGATGCATTCAGGCCGCAGCAGGATGAATCCAGATTAACATCCTTATGTCCCCATACTTTTACTTCCTTCGCATATGCATTAACAATTCCGGTGATACTCATATATCTTGGTTTGTTTAATTCCTTAACTGCAGTCAGAACACAAGGTATCTGTACTTCTATTACCTCATATCCATCTTCCAGCTGTCTCTGTACGATAACCCTGCCGTTCTCCAGCTTGATATCCTGCACGTATGTTACTACCGGCAGATTTAATCTTTGAGCTATCTGTGGTCCTACCTGTGCCGTATCTCCATCAATTGCCTGCCTTCCGGCAAAAATGATATCCACATTACCAATCTTTCTGATACCTGCGGCAATTGTTGTGGAGGTTGCGCACGTATCGGCTCCGCCAAAAGGACGGTCACTTAATAGGTAAGCTTCATCTGCTCCCATGGCCAGACATTCCCTCAGCATAATAGCCGCTTGTGGTGGTCCCATAGATATGACATCAACAGTTGTTCCCGGATTCGTATCCTTGATTGCCAGAGCTGCTTCCAACGCATTGGCATCATCCGGGTTTAAAATGCTTGGTACGCCTTCTCTGATAAGAGTACCTTTAACCGGGTCAATTTTGACCTCATTTGTATCCGGTACTTGTTTTACACAAACTAATATTTTCACGTAAATCCCCCCTATCTATTTCTTCAATAACTGGCCTGATATAACCATCTGCTGCACCTGTGATGTTCCTTCATAAATGGTAAACACTCTGCAGTCTCTATACAAACGTTCCACCCGATACTCTTTAATGTAACCGTAACCGCCGTGGATTTGAACCGCTTTAGCACAGATTTCATTGCAAATTTCAGCGGCATAATACTTTGCCATAGACGCAGCCATGGATGCATTCTGGTTCATATCTTTTAAATAGGCTGCTTTATAAACCAATAGCCTGGCAGCCTCCAGCTTTGTTGCCATATCTGCGATCATAAAGCTGATTGCCTGGAAATCTGCAATTCTTTTTCCAAACTGTTTTCTTTCCTTCGAATATTTGATTGATTCGTCCAATGCACTTTGTGCTACTCCAATAGACTGGGCGGCAACTCCGATACGGCCGACGTCCAGCGTTTTCATGGCATTTATAAAGCCTTGATTAATCTCACCAAGAACATCACTTTTATGTATTCTGACATCCTCCAGCACAATATCGCTGGTGGCGCAGCCAATAAGCCCCATCTTATGCTCCGCTTTACCGCAGGATACTCCCGGCAGCTTCATATCAACAATAAATGCCGTTATTCCTTTTGCGCCCCTGCTCATATCTGTCTTGGCATAAATAATTGCATAATCGGCTAACGGAGCCATTGTAATAAATGTCTTTCGCCCATTTAGTACATAGTACTCCCCGTCTTGTACTGCAGTCGTGGTCATGCCTGCCGCATCGGAGCCTGCACCTGGCTCTGTCAAGCCAAAAACAAGAATTTTCTCTCCTGTGACAATTGGTTTTAAATACTTTTCGATTTGTTCCTCCGTACCGGATAATAGCACCGGTCCGCTGGCAAGGGAATTAGGGGATGAGACATAGAGGCTTGCAACAGCGCTTACGCGTGCGATTTCTTCCATAACAACCACGTATGCTCTGTTATCACTTCCCGCACCGCCCAATTTCTGCGAAATCTTAATCCCAAAGAATCCCGCTTTAGCCATTTTGTCAAGAATATCCTGCGGGAACACACCGGACTCTTCCACTTTGTCCAAGATATCTGACGTAAGCTCTTTTTCTGCAAATTCTCTTGCGAGCTTTCTAATCAATTCATGCTGCTCTGTCAAAAACATTCTTACTCCTCCTGGCTTTTATTTTTTAGTATTTTTGCTACCTGCTCTTCCAAATCCCTTAATAAAATCTTTCCACTCATAGTAATCGGAAATTTCTTCATTTGTACAATATATTTGGGAACCTTGAAATCTGACAAATGTTCGCACAGATATTTCCTCAGTTCCTGCTCATCGATCGTTACTCCTGCTTTTGGAATAATACATGCGACGATTTCCTCCTGGGTAACCTCCTCCAATATTCCAATCACCTTAACACAATACACTCCTGGATATTTGTAAATACGATCTTCAATTTCACAGGGGGAGATGTTTTCTCCACATCGTATAATAATCTCCCGGATTCTTCCTGTGATATGTAAATCCCCATCATTGTCAATAAAGCCCAGATCCCCGGTATGTAGCCAGCCATCCTCATCAATTACCTGTTTTGTTTTCTCAGGCTCCTTATAATATCCGAGCATGACATTATAGCCTTTAATCAGGATTTCTCCCTCTTCTCCTGCATGAAGCCGTCGGGGCGAGTTCAAGGAACCTATTTGAATCTCCAGATTTTCTATCGCTTTTCCAACTGATACGGATTTTTTCTCCAGACTTTCATCATAATCATTAAATGAAATGCTGGAAGTAGCCTCTGCCTGTCCATAAGACATCTGCAATTTATCAATGCCGATATTATTGCATATCTCCAAATACTCCTCAGGGCGGATGGATGAACCTCCGATGATTCCTGATTTCAAAGAAGACAGATCAAACTCCCTCCGCCGTGTACTCCGTACCATTGCAAGAAATGTGGTAGGCACCCCATTTAAGACGGTGCAGGCATACTTATCAATACATTCCATAATATGAATGGTCCTGGGGCATTCCAACAGGTATATGCAGCTACCTGCCGAGATACTGGCCAAAAGCCCCGTTGCCAGCCCAAAGTTGTGGTGTAACGGCAAAGACATACACACTTTGTCCTCTTCGTTCCAGCGCATTTGTCGCGTAACTTCCAATGCGATATTTACAAAGGCAACATGGCTGACCAGTACACCCTTTGCAGTGGAGGTAGTCCCTGATGTAAAAAGAATACTTAGAACATCCTCAGGCTTTACCAGTGTGTCCGCTTGCTCCAATTCCTTTTCGTATTCGAGAGCACTTTGCACAGCTGCCGATTGCTGTTCCAATGCTGTAATATGCTCATTGATATGAATTCTATGGCCTATTGGGAGAAAGCCTTTAAGCTTTGGAAGACCTTTTATACTGATTTGCTCAATAACCCTCTGGAAGTCAACTTCTTTAAATCCATCTCCATAACACAGATATTCAATATCTGAGTAACGCAGCAATTGCTCCAGCTCTTGTTCTTTATTCTGAGGACCGAATAAAACCGATACCGCTCCCAGGCCGGCTAAAGCAAGAAAAGAAAGCAGCCACTCGGGAGTATTTGAACTCCAAATGCCTACATGTGTCCCTTTTTGTATTCCCTGCTTTCTGAAATAAATCGCCCATTGGTTTGAAAGCTGTTGGAGCTCCATCCATGTATAGCTGATATCCTCAAATACCATAGCGGTCTTATCCGGCGTTTCTCTTACCCTCTGTGAAAAAAACTCCGGAATTGTTATGCTTACTAGAGCCATATCAAATACCGTCCTTTAATACTTTGCTGCTTCCACCTACAGTTCTCTTGACATCGTTTCCAGTATTTGAGCCGTAGAACTCAGTTCCTGCATGGATGCAGCTATTTCTTCAATTGCAGCTGACTGATTTTCAAATGAAGTACTTGCTTCAGTCATTTTGTCAGAAACACGTTGCACAGATTGTGTAATATTTTTCAGTATATCGCCAATATCCTTAACGGAATCCGATACAGTGCCTGAAAGCTTTCGAATTTCCTGCGCAATTACATTGAAACCACTGCCGAAATTTCCGGCTTTTGACGCTTCAATAGACGCATTGAGTCCCAGAAGGTTTGTTTTTGAAGAAACTTTCTGGACAAAGCTCAATACATCACCTGTGCCTTTTGTATCTTCACTGGCTTTTTTAATGGTGGATATGATATCTGCGTTTAAATTTAACATTGTTTGCACATCTTCTGTAAGTGAACTTATCGCACCTGTTATTTGCCGAATCGCTTCGGAGAGTGCCTCTGATATTTTCAGTACTTCTTTGCCTCTTTCAAGGCTTTTTGCAATAAGCAGTACGCCCGCAACAGTACCGTCTTCATTTTTCACCGGTACTGCATAAGATCGAAAGGGAACTCCATATATATGCGCAGGCACCTCTTTAATCACAACATTTCCTGTAGTGATTGCTACCTGCGCTGCTCCCCCCGCAGGTATTGGATCTCCATATTTCCCCCTTATCGGAAGGCTTTCACACGCTAGATTCACCAGAAAAAATTCCGTGTTTGCTACACTTATGGACACTTCATTATCAAACAACTGTGGTAGATATGGAACTACTTTTAATAAAGCATTTAAAATAACCCCATGATCTGTTTTGTTATCCACAATCATCCACCTCCTTAAAATATGTGGTTTCATTATGTTTTAATAATGTGCAGCCAACATTCTGCGGTGTCTCCGTGCAGTTTTGGGGGATCGCTTTTATAACATCTTATTATAGAATTTCATCCAGACCGCCCCAGGCTTCTTGAAACAGCCCTGCGTCCATTTGCTTCAAGTCCGCTGAGATCTCCGGGGTAAAGTCCATATTTGCAAGGATATCCTTTTCAAGGTCTATCCCAGGTGCAATCTCAATCAATGTCATTTTGCCGTTGATCAATTTGAACACACAGCGCTCGGTCACATATAAAATTTCCTGATCGGGCTTTGCATATTTCCCGCTGAAAGTAATCTGCTCTACTTGTCTAACAAACTTCTTGCCTTTACCCTCGCTCACAACCTTAAGCTTTCCATCTTCGACTGCCACTTCACTTTTTGCCATAAAGTTTCCGCAGAACACAACTTTCTTAGCGCTTTGCGTAATGTTGATAAAGCCGCCGGGACCGGAAAGACGTGTGCCGAACTTACTGACATTAAGGTTGCCCTGCTCATCCGCCTGTGCCAGGCCCAAACAGGTAACATCGAGACCGCCTCCATCAATGAGATCGAACATGGCGCCGTGCTCCATAGTAGCTTCCAGATTGTAACTGCTGCCAAAGTTGGGAAGAGCTGAGGGTACACCTCCAACTGCGCCGGATTCCGCTGTCAGAGTGATTTCATCTGTAAAGCCCTCCTCGGCTACAATCAGCGCAACATCTGCAGGAATGCCAACACCAAGGTTAACGACGTTTCCCTTTCCAAGCTCCTGCGCGCAACGGCGGCAAATTACCTTCCGATCTGATAAATCAAGTTTTGGTAATGCATTCAATGGCTTTTTAATCTGACCTGAAAATGCAGGTTCAAAGTAAACACCTTCCGCTTGCCAACAAGCGTTCTTGTCAGTGGCCACGACTACATAATCTACTAAAATTCCGGGAATTTTGACTTCCTTTGGGTTCATAGTACCTTTTTTTGTTGCGTATTCAACCTGTACAATGACAATACCGCCGCTATTCTTCGCTGCTTGCGCCACCGCCAGACCTTCGTTGATGACACTCTCATGCTCAAAGGTAATATTACCGTTTTCATCCGCAGTAGTGCCGCGCAGTAAAGCGACATTCAAAGGAAAGCTTTTATAGAACAGATATTCTTCTCCTGCGAAGTTCACCACTTCGACCAAATCCTCCGTTGTGACTTCATTCATTTTTCCGCCTTCTACACGTGGATCGACAAAGGTACCCAAACCTACCTTTGTAATCAGGCCGGGACGCCCGGCGGCAATTTCACGCCACAGGTTGACAATGACACCTTGCGGTAGGCAGTGACAGTGAATCTTGTTTTGTCTGACAAGCTCGTTTAAAGTAAACGCCGATCCGATATGTGCAGCGGACCAATGTGTGATAAGTCCCTCATAACCAAGTCTGGTTACTCCTCTTTCCTTCCAGTCCCCCATTGCACTACCTTGCTTTAATGTTAAATTACATGGATGACCTGTTTCTTTAAAACGATCCGCAATGGCACAGGCAATCTCTTCTGCCCAACCGGAAAGGCCCATTCCTGCTACGCCTACGGTAGCGCCATCCGGTATAAGCTGTGCAGCTTTTTGTGCGGTAATAAATTTTGACATATACCTACCTCCAATATGATATTTGTCGATGTCTATCATGCATCTTCAATTTCCAATGGGGACTAGCCCCTATACCCCATCGCTGTGGGCAAAATGAATTCGCCTACGCTTTACTTTGTACGCCACGCCTAAACGTGGCGTTTGAACAACGTCGGTTGTTGATGACTTCGTCATCTGCTCGCCCATGCATCCTGAGTGGGGGCGCCTTTGGCCTCGTTATAATCGTATGTCGATATAGATGCCAAAATGCTTGTCCAATGCATTTGCTATATTGTCATCGGTATTCAGAATACTCTTCTCGCAATACTCACCCCGGCGATCTGTAAAAATGTTACCGTCAATAGATTTACTTCCATCTTCTGTACGAAGATTCACAATTCTCTTGCTTCTGAAGTAGGAGTTACTGTTCTTAGAAAAATACTCATTCAGTGTAATAAAATCCACTGGGTCACAGGGGAGCTCAGAAAACATGAGCAATGGTACTTTTTTATCATTGATGTATGTAAACAGCGTGGTGGTGTGTTCGCCTCTTTCAAACAGATAAGGTAGTCCGTTTATGATCTGGATACCGGGTTCGTTGAGATATATTAATCCGGGGCACGGTCCGCCAAAGCCTACATCACAAAAACAGAGCCGGTTTTCTAGTGTGATAATGGTTGCCCGATGGGAAAGAGGGGGGAAATAATCCTTATTCCATAATACTCTGGCAGCTATGGCATGGCACTGGAATCCCAAAGCTTGAAGCAAGCTCATAAACAAGCCGTTTAACTCAAAACAATATCCGCCACGTTTATTAATAACAATTTTATTAAAGAGATCCGGTATACCCAAGGAAATCTCACGATGATAATCAAAAATATCCAGATTTTCAAATGGAACAGAGCGCAAATGGGCGTTGACCAAAGCATCCAATGTTTCATAATTGCTGGATATATCATCTGCAAAGCCGATTCTGTTCAAGTATCTTTGAAAATCGGGTAATGGTTGATACAAATCATCAAACACAGGCTATTCTCCCTATTTATATGAATGCGGTTGGACATAGAAGATACTTCATATGTGCAACCGCATTGAAATACATCCTTTAAATACCATAGACTTCCTTGTTATACTTGTTGATTTCATCGGTTATGAAATCATTACACTGTGGATAAATAGTACCAGGTGCACCGTAGGTAATACAGGGAATAAAATTGCCGGCTCCGGCATATTCGGTACACACTCTTCTTGTTTCCTTACGAATGTCTTCCTCCGTTGAGTCCTTTTGATCGACAATGGCAGCGTCGATTCCGCCCATAAGAGCCATTCTTCCGTCAAGCTTTTTCTGGATTGCCGGAATATTATTCTGAGGGAGAACACCCTGCCAGATATCGATTTTCAGTTCGACCATATCCTCAACAATAGGCTCTAAGAATGAGTCGGCGTGATGCATCACAATAACGCCCTTATCATGCAAATACTGATAGGTCTTTACGTACTGCGGCTTAATAAACTCGCGCCAGGTGTCCGGGCTCATAAAGAGATTGGTTTTGCTGCCCCAATCATCATGTGAAAGCATAACATCCGGCTTCAAATTGTCAACAATGAGCTTCATGTAATCATAACGGTATTCGCCAATAGCATTACATAAATCGTGCATGGCTTCCGGTTCAATAAGGAAGTTTGCAAGAGTATCCTCAAAGCCCATTAGGAAATGGAGCTGTTCAAAGACCCCTGTAGGCATAAAAGCCATCAGCAGGTTATTTTCACGGTCGATTTTTGAAGCCGCTTCCAGTGTAGGCTCCCAAAGCTCCGGCTTCGAACAGTTGCCTATTAAATCCGGAATGATTGTAGTATCACGCCAAGTGGTAATATCTTTAATAACCTTATCGTCTTGAGTGATGTGAGGCATAGCGGCAAACTGTGATTCCGGCCACAAAATTGTAGTACCCCACTTATCCTTGGTAGGCGGCATGCCCTTGTAGCGGTTACCTCTTGCGTATGCAGCCACGGGATTAGGCGGAAAAAATACACAAGGGCCATACTGGTTAACCAAACGGTCCGGATGACCATCCTTCTTTAAAGTCTCAATAAAATTTACTCTTGGACTAAGCATAATTTGGCTCCTTTGATTTTTGTTTATAGAAAATCTCAGGGTTATCGGGCCCATCGATTTTAGAGCACGATTTCGTTACACTCCGCAAATAATTGCACGGGTGGCACTATGGCTACCCGTGCACAATCACATATTATTTTATTTACATAATCAGAAACTAACTGCGTGCATTAATTTCAGCCTGGTACTTGGTAACCTTTTCTTTTGTAAGTTTGAAACCGAAGATGATAAGGAGTGCACCAGCGATGCAGAAGATACCGGGGACTAATGCGAAAGCAACAGTCATACCCTGACGTCCGGCTTCATCCAACGCAGCACCGGAAACCCATCCAACGGAAACGAGACATGCAGAGACGATGACGCCGCGTAAGAAGACAGCGATCTTCAATGGCAGGTTCTGCAGACCCATAATCCATCCTGAAGCATCCTTGCCGGTCTTCCAGGTAGCATATGTAACCGTGTCGGCGTAAAGTGCTTGAGATGCTGCAAAGGAAATGCCATAGAAGAACATTGCGCAGGTCATAAGTACTATTACTAAAGTAGAATTGGCATATGCAAAGTAAATAGCTATCATAAAGACGGCCATACCTATGTATGCGATAATGGTTGCGGTACGGCTGGAGATCTTCTGGGCAAGATATCTGAGACTGAATGCTCCGATAACGGCGGCGATACCGATGCAAAGGGTATAGGGAGCCATGAGACCCGGCTTGCCTACTGCATCACGGAAATAGTAGATGGCGGAAGCAGCTGTTACAAACTTAACGCACCATTTTGCAAGGTCAGCGAGCATCAGGATCATTAACTGGGGATTCTGGAAAAGGGATACAAACATTTCCCTGACAGTAGCCTTCTGTTTGCTTGGCTTTACAGAATTGGCATCTTCAAGCTCCTCGTAGCCATTGGTCATCTTGAAGTGTGCAAAGTAACCGGCAACCATGAGAACACCCAGACAGAAAGCTGCAGCTGCGAACTTGTAGGATTCGCCAATCCAACCTGCAAGCAGGGTAGCAAAGGGCAAGCCTAAGTATGAGAAAGCTATACCACCTATATTATTCCAGGATGCACGCGAAGATGCAAGTGTAGCTTTTTCATCGGGGTTTTTCCCTACGACACTGACCAGTGTCATGTTGGAAACATAGCCGATATTCCAGACTACATGGCTGACGACGGCTGCAATAACGATAATAACTGCAGATAATAATTCGTTATCACTTACTCTAATAAATTGAAATGCATAGAGGAATGGAACAATCCAAGGGGTCAGTATGAGCCAGGAACGATAGCGGCCCCACCTTTTGGCCTTTGTGCTGTTGAGGATGCCGCCGTAAATCCAGGAGAGGCAAGCATCGATGATACTGAATACTGAGTTGATAGCTCCTGCTACAATAGCTGAAAATGCCGCTACGTCTGTCAGGAACGTCATGAAGAAGAAGGTTTCTATGTTGCTCATTAGTATGAATCCGGCATCACCGACACCAAAAAAGTACTTTAGGCTATTACTCAGCCCTTTTGTGGTTTTCGTTTCCGGGGTTTTTGCTCCCGGGACTGGAATGGTAACATCTGCCATTGAATACCCCTCCTAATATTATATTAAATTATATTCGAAGAGAAACTGCAATATTTCCCCTCTACAGTAGAAAAATAACATAGTTCAGCTCTTATGTCAAGCAAAATCAAACATGTTCAATTTTC